>JBPCQO010000272.1:0-13886 GCA_050998035.1 Gemmatimonadaceae bacterium
CTACCCATCCAAAATCCCTCGACGAAACGTCGACAATGCCCTGGAGCGGACTCGAACCGCTATGCCTTTCAGCACCACCCCCTCAAGATGGCGTGTCTACCAATTTCACCACCAGGGCGCGCACAACTTACAAAATCAAACAAAAGCAAACAACGGGGCCGACGGGGTTCGAACCCGCGACCTCTCGAGTGACAGTCGAGTGCTCTAACCAAACTGAGCTACGGCCCCTTGCTACTCCCAACTTGGGCGACAGTCGGTCGCCCCTACGTACCCTTCCCTGTCCACTCCTAAACCATAGCCCCAAGGGGAATCGAACCCCTCTCTGCACCGTGAAAGGGTGCCGTCCTAACCGATAGACGATGAGGCCCTTTTCCACAGGGATAGCGCTAACGGGATTCGAACCCGTGTTTGGGCCTTGAGAGGGCCCCGTCCTAGTCCCCTAGACGATAGCGCCGTGTGTCCAACCAGTGATCTCAAACAACGCAAACAACGCATCAACTTCCTAACCAACAGTCAACAGGCCCGGCAGGAATCGAACCTGCAACCGCCGGTTTTGGAGACCGGTGCTCTACCAATTGAGCTACGGACCTACACCGCTCGCTCCTAGCCGTCGGCACGCTCGGGTCGCCCCTAGAGGCTATCCTTGCGGCACGGTCCGACTGAATCGACGCGGGCCCCTCCAGAAGAGGGGTGGCTGACGGGAATTGAACCCGCAACCCCCGGAACCACAATCCGGTGCTCTAACCAATTGAGCTACAGCCACCGTGTCTTGGGTGTTTCCACCCAAGCCTTGCATTCTAATTGGATCGCCTGCGCCGGGCAACGGCGGTAATCAGGGATTCACGCGCGGGGGCGGCCGATGATCCCACCGAACCCAAATTCCCGACCCAAAGGGCGACCGCCGGTCGCCCCTACATTATTTATTTGGCGCGGTCCATGTATTCGCCGGTCGTGGGGTTCACGCGTACCTTTTCGCCCGTGGCAACAAAATCGGGGACGTTCACCGTAACGCCGTTCTCCAGCTTGGCTGGTTTGCTGGACGCCGTCTTGGTCGCGCTCTTAAACACCGGCGCCGTGTCCACAATCTCGAGTACCATTGAGTTTGGAAGCTGGATGCCGATCGGGTTACCGTCATAGTACTCGGCCTGGATTTTCATCCCGGGCTGCATCCACTGGGCAGCGTCGCCCAGCGCCTCGTCGTCCATCTCGATCTGGTCGTAGTTGGAGGTGTTCATGAAGTGGTACGTGTCGCCACCCTGATACATGAACTCGAGATCGTGTGTCTCCATGGCCGCGCGCTCGATCGAGTCGGCCGCCCGGAAACGGTGCTCGAAGCTGGCGCCGGTCCGGATGTTCTTGAGCTTGGCCTGCACCATCGCGCGCAAGTTTCCCGGCGTGTGGTGGCGGAACTCAACAACTCGGCACGGCTCCCCCTCGAATACGAGCACCATCCCCCGGCGAATCTGCGTGGCGGGCATCGCCATTTTTAATTCCTCTGAAAGCGTAACAAGCCCCTAAGGATAGCGCCTCAACTGGTGGCCGACAACCGCGCCCGCGGCGCAGCCCTGAGCGTTGGCTCCAGCGACTCCCACACGTTCTCCGCCACGATCTTCTCGCCCGTGGCGTTGGGGTGCACGCCGTCGCCCTGGTTCAGATTCGGGTTGCCGGCTACCCCTTGCAGCAGAAAGGGGATGAGGGTGATGCCCTTGTCGCGCGCGAGATCGGCGTACATATCGTGGAAACTGCTGGTGTAGTCCGCGCCGAGGTTGGGTGGCGCCTCCATCTGGACTAGGAAGATCTTGGCGTGCGGCTTGGCAGTCCGCGTCCGATCAAGGATGGCCGAAATGTTCGCGCGGGCCGCCGCCACGGGGAGCGCACGCAGCGCATCGTTCGCGCCGGTCTCGATCACCACCACGTCAGCGGGCGAGCGTAGCACCCAGTCAATGCGATGCAGCGCACCGGCGGATGTCTCGCCGCTCACGCCGGCATTGATGGCATGGATAGGTATCCCCGCCGAGTCGGCCTTCTGTTCGATGAGGATAGGAAATGCCTGGTCCGGCTCCAACCCGTAGCCGGCGGTGAGGCTGGTGCCAATGAACAGAACCGTCGGACCGGACGCACTCGTCGGAGCGCCAGGGATCGGGGCGGTCGCCACAGCAAGCCGGCTCGCGGCAGGCTCGCCCCTCGCGGTCTTATCTTTCCCAGCGGGCGCACACGCCACCGCGTACACAACCGCGAACGCCAGTGCGGTCTTCCTATATAAAACGTCAGAGTTCATGCTCATTGCCGAGTCGTTGACCAAGGAGTACCCGAGCGGTGAGAGGACGCTCGCCGTTCTGCGTAGTGTATCGTTCGCCATCCAGCCGGGAGAACTGGTCGCAATCACTGGACCCTCCGGCAGCGGCAAGACGACTTTGCTGGGTCTCCTCGCAGGCTTGGATACACCGAGCGCCGGGCGCGTGATCCTGGACGGCGCCGACATGTCGCGAATGTCCGAAGATGAGCGCGCACGCGTCCGCTCCGCAAAGGTTGGCTTCGTGTTCCAGAGCTTTCAGCTCATTCCGACTCTCACCGCCGCGGAGAACGTGCAGGTTCCGCTGGAGCTGCGCGGCGAATCGGGCGCCGCTCAGCGGGCAGCCGATCTGCTCGCTCGAGTGGGACTATCATCTCGCGGCTCTCACTTCCCCATGCAGCTGAGCGGCGGCGAGCAGCAACGCGTCGCCATTGCCCGGGCGTTCGCCAACAGACCGTCGATTCTCTTCGCTGACGAGCCGACGGGGAATCTGGATGCCGCCAGTGGTGGGCGCGTCGTCGAGCTGCTCGAAGAGCTGAATCACGAGTCCGGTTCCACCGTCGTGCTCGTAACGCACGATCCCGCAGTCGCGGCGCGCGCGCGGCGGCAAATCCGGCTGGCCGATGGTGTGGTCGTAGAGGACACGGGCGCGCTACCAAGCGGCGTGCTCAACGCAGCCGGCATCACTGCGTGAGCGCTTCCCCACTCCAACTTGCCGGGCTCGCGTGGCGCGAGAGTCGCTCGGCGCGCCGCAAGCTGTTTCTGTACATGTCCACCATCGCGGTTGGTGTGGCGGCGCTGGTCGCGATTGACTCGTTTGCGCGAAACGTCACGCGGTCGGTCGCCGAGCAGTCGCGGTCGCTGCTTGGCGGCGATGTGCAGTTCACATCGCGGCGTGCCTTTACCAAGGGCACAGAGCAGCTGCTCGATTCGCTGAGCAGGCGGGGGATACCCAACTCGAGATCGACGACGTTCCCATCGATGGCACTGGTAACGCGCACCGGCGGGACGCGGCTGACGCAGGTACACGGCGTGGGCCCGCGGTATCCCATGTACGGACAGATCACCACCATTCCGGCCGGCCAGTATGAAACCATCGGCTCTGGTCCCAACGCGCTGGTCGATCCCGCAATTCTGATCGCGACCGGCGGACGCGTGGGCGATACGCTCACCATTGGTTACGGGAAGTTCATAGTTACGGGTACACTGAAAGACGTACCGGGAACATCCGGGCTCTCGTCAGCATTCGCGCCTCGTGTGTACATCCCGGAGCGGTATCTCCCGGAAACTCGGCTACTCACGTTCGGGAGCACGGCCGAGTACACGGCGCTGCTGCGGCTTCCGAAAGACACCGATCCGAAACAGTTCATCGCGCGCTTTCGCCAACGGCTCCAGAAGGACGAGGTCAACACCCGCACGGTGAGCGACACCGAGCAGCAGGCAGCGCGCGCAACGGATACACTCGCAACTTTTATCGGCATTGTCGGGCTCGTCGCCTTGTTGCTGGGAGGCATCGGCGTCGCCAGTGGTGTGCGCGCATTCGTCGGCCGTAAGATCGACACGGTCGCAATCTTTCGCTGCCTGGGGGCGTCCGGTAATCAGGTGCTCGGGATGTACGTGGTGCAGGCGGCGGCGATGGGTCTTGCGGGTGCGGCAATCGGCGCGGCACTTGGCGTGGGGATCCAGTTTCTACTGCCGTACGCATTCTCGGACCTGCTGCCCGTGGACGTGCACGTGACGCCGGAGCCAGTTGCGATAATTACCGGCCTGCTCACGGGTGGTTGGATCGCGCTGGTATTCGCGCTCCGTCCGCTAATTGCGCTGCGCAACGTGTCGCCGCTGCAGACGCTTCGTCGAGACGCGGATGCTGAAGTCCTCAAGACCCGGTGGAACGACGTCCCGCGGCTGCTGGTAGACATCGCACTTGTCGCGAGCGTGGTCGGTGTGGCTGTGGGCCGCGCACAGACGGTGAAGCAGGGACTTGGGCTGGCGGCAGGGACGGCATTCGTACTGGTTGTTCTCTCACTCGTCGCAGCCGCGCTGTCGCAGGTTGCGCGGAGGACGTTACGCACCGGGTGGCCGTACGTCGTGCGGCAGGGCGTGGCTAACATCTATCGCCCGGCCAATCAGACGCGGGCCGTGATGCTGTCGCTTGGCTTCGGCGCGTTTCTGGTTACCACGCTGTATTTGGTTCAGGACAACGTGGTACGGGATCTAACTGTAAACGCCGCGTCATCCGGCGCGAACATGCTCCTGTTCGACGTGCAGGACGATCAGGCAGCGCCGATCGACTCCACGATGCGTGCACGTGGGTTCAGCGTGATACAACAGTCACCGCTGGTATCGATGCGGATCGCCGCGATCAATGGGCGTACCCTGTCGCAAATCATAGCCGACTCAGGGAAGCAGGGTCGCGCGCGCTGGGCCGTGCGCCGGGAGTACCGCTCCACTTTTCGTGACACGGTGACCGGAGGAGAGCAGATCGTTCAAGGTCGCTGGTTCCAGCCGTCGTCCACTGCGATGGCGAGCGGCGATACCGGTGAAGTTTCGCTGGATGAGGGCGTGGCGCAGGAGCTGCGCATCAATCTTGGCGACGTCATTACGTGGAACGTGCAGGGCGTTCAGATCCCCACGCGCGTGACGAGTCTGCGCTCGATCAAGTGGGCGCGATTCGAGCCCAACTTTTTCGCGGTGTTTCCCTCGCGCGTTCTGGCGGGTGCACCGCACCAGTATACGATTCTGGCGAAAGTCCCGGGCGCGGTGAACGTCGCTGAACTTCAGCGCGACATGGTGAGGCAGTTCCCCAACGTGTCGAGCATCGATCTTTCGCTCATCACGGAAACGATCGGACGCATCGTGGACAAGGTGGGGACAGCCGTGCGCTTCATGGCGCTGTTCAGTTTGCTGATGGGAATCCCCGTCCTGTTCAGCGCGGTGTCAGCGACGCGCAGAGAGCGAATTCGCGAGAGTGTTCTGCTCAAGACTCTTGGTGCAACGCGGGCCCAGATCCTGCGCATTCTGCTCACCGAGTACGCACTACTTGGATTGCTTGGCAGTCTTACCGGACTCGTTCTCGCGATCGGAGGCGGATGGGCTCTGGTGCACTTCGTCTTTCACGTGGGCTACTCCCCTTCACTGCTGCCGGCGCTGATAATCGCGGGCGTGATGACGGCGATCGCGGTGGCTATCGGAGTGATCGCTGGCCGCGGAGTGTTCAAGGAGACCGCGATGGCGGCGTTGCGCGAGGGGTAACCACACAGCGGAGCTGGCCGTGCTGGCCACCCCCGCTGTGTATCCATAACGTGAGTCCGCCTGGGCCGCTACTGCTGGCGCACCACGTAGATCCGGCCATTCGGGTCCGATGCCGGCGAACCGCCGGAGTTCGTCACCGCAATCGTGCGGGCACCCCCAGTCGTCAACGACGTGAGGAAGAAGTTGGCTGACGATCCTGGAATGTTCGCCTGGACCGTCGTACGCCCATCGCCCACGGCCTTGACTGGAAGATACGCAGAAGTGGTCTCGTTACCCACCAGCGTACCGGCTATTAGTTGGCGCAGCGTATAGCTCTTGTAGTTGTACATCGGGTTTAGGCCCGGAATGTTTCGATGGTCCGTGTACATGGTAACGAGCCAGTGCGACAGAAGAGTGTCGAGCGGCGCGCCGGCAGACTTCACTAGGTTAACCGAGCCCGTATCCGGACCAGCGACCAGCTTCCTGGTCAGATTGCGCGGGTCGTTCCCTGAGAACCAGTCGTCGAGGTAGCGCCGCAGCGCCCACACGGCGCAGCGCGAGGCGAGGTTCGCCGCAGCTTTCGCGGAACTCACTATGGCGCCCGTGGTGTCTGGTCGTAGCGCGTAATATTTGGCGCGCGCGAAGTTCTGAATGAAGTACGCCTGGAGCACTGTCGGGTCCAGCTTGTCAACATCGGCGTACGCTACGGTGAAGTTGTCCGCGAAGCCAGCTCTGGCGCGCCCAACGACGTCCTCCGCCATGTGCGCAAGCCCTTCGTCCAGCCACGTCGCCTCAAAGTTGGTTGCGACCGGCGATATGTAACGGTTGCCGGAGTTGATCATGTGCTGGAACTCGTGGGCCACCGTACCGCGGGTCGCCTCGCGCACGAAGTCGGTGGTGAAGGAGTTACCGAACGCTGCGTTGGGATCGGGCGCCAGAAGATAGAAGATTTCGCCACGATTGCTGGACGCACAGCTATTCGTACCCGTCGGCGGATACAGATCTCCGGCGAAGAAGAACCCGCCCACGTAGCCAGACTTGTTGGCTTCGCCAGCGGGTGTGAGGCTGTTCACCGCCGGCGTGTAATAGATGATGATGTGGCCGTTGTTGTCCAGGTCGGTCGGCGAGCCAAAGTACGCCGAGTCCGTGGGGAAGGCGAACGAGTCGAACTCGTCGGCCACACCCTGGAAGTCTGCATCGGTGAAGCCGCCCGCGGGTGAGTTTACATCGCTGACCACAAGAGCGTGGCGGCCGATCGCGCGAACTTTCCCCGTGGTAGTCGTGTAGCCGCCGGCCGAGCAGTTCTTTGAGCCAACCCCGTTGAAGCCGGCCGGAGTGAGGACCTTGATCTGAAGCGTTGCCCCAAGGGGTGGAGCAACGGCTCTGGCCGGGGGCGGTACGAGCTTGTCCAGCGCCGCGGCGCTGGTACCGAGCTGAGTTCTACCGCCAGGACGCGGAAGTTGAGTCCGCTCGAAATTCCGGAGCGACGCTTCGAACATGGCGCCACGCGAATTCGGCGCTGATATCAGCGGGAGCGAGCTGCCGGTGGGGGGCGCCAGATCCGCGGAAGGACCGCGCGCCTGGCTTGTCATCCAGTCCCCGTGCACCGTATAGGACGGAATCGCCGCCGCGGCAACATTGGTGTTGGCGAGGATCACAGCGTATTGCGCTGCCGAGAGGGAGGCCGGGATTTGCAGGCCGCCTGCCGCATCAGCGAAGCTCAATACCCGAACATCGCCCACGGCCATCGTCCCGAGGTCAGGCGAGCCTGAGTTTGGCTGGATTGGAGCAATGGTGTCACTGCCGCCGCACGCGACGACGACAGCCGCAGCGCCCAGCATGGCAAAAATGGATTTCACGCGCAGTTTCCGATTTGAGTGCAACGGTACCGCTCACATGTCAATGCGCTGGACGCCGAACTACGGCGCAACGTTAAGGGTGCGCGGAGACCTGTGCCGCGCAGGCGAGGAACATTGCTACGGTGAACGCAAGAAATGCGCGCTGCGCCAGGGGACGACGGGTAAAGAACTGGTAGATATCGTTCATAAAGAGCGGGCTGCGTCAGAAGAGATAGGGGTGTGCCATAAGACGCGCCGCCCGCCCGAAAGAAACTCTCGGATGCTAGGTCCGACGACAGCATATCTGTGATCATGGGATAGGCTCCATATGATAATTCGCTAGCACGGCGCGTCCTGCAGCCGAGGTCATGTACGTGATAAAGCGCTGTCCAACTGTCCCGTGCGAAGCAGCTTTCAGCGTTGCCGCGCCAAACACTATGGGTGCACCGGTGAGCACCATGCTCGGCGCCGAGCCGCGTGTCGGAAGCACGAACTTCGCCGTGGCGTACGAAGCAGCGTCGGCAGCCTCGCCGAGGTCGATCTCGGCAGGCAGCCTGACGTAATTCAGCCCCGAGCTGAGCGCGACCGCTTCGTACTCCCATGCGTAGTCCAGGTTCCCGGTCTGGAGCAGCGCCACGAGATCCGCGGACTTGGGTCGGATATTTCTCGCAGGCGCCGCCGCTTCCAATTTGGCGGCGAGCCCGGGCACCTTGTAGTAGCGTTGCGCCAGTTGCATGACGAAAAGAGCGCGGTAACCGCCCGGGTCCAGCGTGGGGTCGCTCCGTCCCGTTTCGACTCCCGGACGGGTGAGTATCTGGTACCAGTTGGCCGCCGATAGCTCTTTCGAGAAGCGGGACTTGGGCGTGTAGGCCAAGACCATACGCGTCCGGCCGAGTGGAACTACAGGTCCCGCAATGGCAGCGGCGAGGAATCGAGAGAAAAGCGCGGTATCGGCCAGCGCCACAACGTCCGGTGTGCGGCCCAGCTCAGTTATCTTCCGAACAGTTTCCAAAGAGCCAGCGCTCTCCTGCAACACGTTCAGAGAGTCGGCGCGTGAGAAGGAGTCCAGCGCGACGCGGAGCGGACGAGCGATAGCGCCAGCGTTGAATACCGTAATCGTCCGCGCGTCGCCTGCCCCGCCGGCGGAACACGCGAAGGCGGGGAGTGACACAAGACCCAGCGCGATCGTGCGGATCTTGAAGGAGCGGATGGCGCGCGACAGTAGCCGTTTGCTCGCGAGACGGGTAACATAGTAGTCGAGACTCGCACACAGGACCTGGGAGCTAATCATGGCTACAATCATAGCACACGACCCTTCGTCATCGGTCGCGGGGCTGACAACGACCAGAGCGCCGTTCATCGAGGCGGCGCGCGAGCATGGCGAGCTTTACATCGAGCAGCCGTACGAGTTGTACGACGAGTCCAACCACGACGCGTGGCGCCGCCTGTTCGCGCGCATGGGCGATAGATGGCAGCGCTATGCCAATCCGCGCTTTCTTCAAGGCGTGGAAACGTTGTGCCTCAACCCCGACGCGGTTCCTCGGCTGGACGATGTGAACAAGTTCCTCGCGCCGCGTACCGGCTTCCAGGCTAAGGCGGTGAGTGGGTACGTTCCGGCATTTCTCTTCTTCGACTCGCTGCGCAAGCGCGAGTTCCCGACGACGATCACCATCAGGGATGCCGGGCGGCTGGATTACCTCCCCGAGCCGGACATCTTCCACGATATCGCCGGCCACGTGCCGATGCACACCGACCCCGCGTTCGCCGATGCTCTGGCCAGGTTTGGCGATGCGGCGCAGACGGCCGTTCAAATCGTGAAAGGGATCAAGGACCCAGCCGAGCAGGTGCGGCGGACCACCAGCATCATGAAGGCGATGGCGCGCTTCTTCTGGTTTACCATCGAGTTCGGGCTGATGCGCGCGCCAGACGGGAAAGGCGTGAAGGCGTACGGGAGTGGGCTGCTCTCCTCCTACGGCGAGCTGGAGCATAGTATCGAGTCGCCCGACGTTCAGCGCTATCCAATCCAGCTCGAGTGGGTGATCAACCAGGGCTTTGAGATCGACCACTATCAGCCGCTGTTGTTCATCGTCGAGTCGTTCGAGCACGTTTTCGACCTAGTGGGAGAGCTGGAGCAGTGGATGAAGAGCGGGAAGCTGAGCAACGTATCGCCGGGCGAGCCAGCGCTCTCCGACATCGATGTTCGGAGCTTCATCGACGCGTCCATCTGATTTAGTCTGAACGAGATCCTGTTGTATTGACGACTGAATGACTTCTGTCCGGAAACATGGCTAACGCGCGCGAGCGGATACCCGTTGTAGTAGTAGAGCACGACGAGATTGCACAGCTGCTTGCCCGGCACATCGCCACACTGATCAGGGATAAGGCTGCCAGCGGCTCCCATGCGGTACTGGGACTGGCGACCGGCAGCACGCCAATCGGGATATACCGCGAGCTGATCAGGATGCACCGCAACGAAGGGCTGGACTTCTCCAGCGTCGTGACCTTCAATCTGGACGAGTACTACGGAATCCCGCGTGACAGCATCCACAGCTATCACCGATACATGTGGGAGAACCTCTTCACGCAGGTGAACATTCGCGCTGAAAACGTCCACATTCCGCGCGGCGACATACCGCGCGCGGAGGTTGAGGCGGAATGCGCGCGTTACGAGCAGGCGATCTTGAGTGCGGGCGGCATCGATCTGCAGTTGCTCGGCATCGGCAAAACAGGACACATCGGCTTCAACGAGCCTGGCTCCGGTGCGGAATCGCGGACACGTTTGGTTACGCTCGACACGATCACGCGCCGTGATGCCGCGGCGGATTTCTTCGGCGAGGAAAACGTGCCTACCGAAGCGATCACGATGGGGGTGGCGACGATTATGGGCGCGCGTGCCGTCGCCCTCGTTGCAACAGGCGAGCACAAGGCAGCGATCGTGCGCCGCGCTGTCGAGGGCGACCCGAGTCCCGACGTGGCTGCGACGTATCTGCAGCCGCACCCCGACGCGACGTTCTACGTGGATCCCGCAGCCGCGGCGGATCTAACGCAGGTGGCGACGCCATGGCTGGTGGGCGAGGTGACGTGGGACCGTCAGCGCGAGATCGAGGCGGTGATCTGGTTGAGCGGAGTCACGGGTAAGTCCGTGCTCAAGCTGGACACGCAAGACTACCGCGAGCACCACCTCAGCTCACTGGTAGCCAAATACGGCGCCGCCGGCCCGCTCAACGGAGAGGTGTTCAACGCACTGGTTGCGAAGATCAGGGGACGCAGCAAACTGCCGCACGGCCGCCGAATTGTTGTGTTCTCGCCGCACCCGGACGACGACGTTATCTCCATGGGTGGGATGCTGCACAAGCTGCACCAGAACGGCAACGACATTCTCGTCGCGTATCAAACGTCGGGCAACATCGCCGTGTTCGATCACGAGGTGCGCCGGTATCTGGACTTCGTGCGCCGAATGGACCGCGACTTCCGGCTGGACGACGCGCCGATGCGCGGACTCGTCGCGGCCGCTGAGGAATCGCTGGAGACCAAGCGGCCCGGCGAAGTGGACACGCCCGAAGTGCAGACCATCAAGCGCGCGATCCGTGAGGCGGAGGCGGTGTCGGGAATCGAGACATTCGGCATGGAGCGGGAGCAGGCGCGCTTCTTAAACCTGCCGTTCTACCAGACCGGAGAAGTGCGCAAGGCGCCGGTCGGGCCGGACGACGTGCGCATTACGCTGGAGCTGCTGGAGTCGCATCGCCCGGAGCTGGTATTCGTCGCAGGAGATCTGTCTGATCCGCACGGCACACATCGGATGTGTCTCGAGGTGGTGCACCGCGCGCTGGAGCAGTACTCGGGAGAGGCACCGGATCTGTGGTACTACCGCGGCGCGTGGCAGGAGTGGCGCGTATCCGACGCGGACGTTCTGGTTCCACTGTCGGAAGAAGAGTTGCGCGAAAAGATCCTGGCAATCTTCAAGCATCAGAGCCAGAAGGATCGTGCGCCTTTTCCCGGCCAGGACGAGCGCGAGTTCTGGCAAAGGGTGGAGGATCGCAACAAGAGCACGTCGGAACTGGTCGACAGGTTGGGGCTGCCGGAGTACTACGCGATGGAAGCGTACGTGGTGCGCCGGAACGGCGCGCGCCTGGAACCGACCCCGATCGCGACGAGTGCGTTGGGGGACGACGAGCGCGAGTAGCGCCAGCCCGCGCCGCGAGTACACCAGTGGACGGAGAGGGCCACACATCTACAAAGGTGCGTGGCCCTCGCTCGCACCGCGACGCTCGGATGACAATGGGCGGGCTTCTCCTCGGTTGCGAGTTCCGGTGCTAATGCACAATTTTGCGAACCACCCCGTGACACCTCTTGTCGCGGGTTGGCGGCCGCTTTAACACTGCGCTTCCACATCTGGAGGACTATGATGGCACTCAACGTTCTCAAGGCACGAGCATTCCTGCTCGTGCTCACGTCCGTAGCAGCCCTCGCCCTTGCCACGAGTGTTGCGTCTGCTCAGACCACGGCGGTGCTGCGTGGTCGGATCATCGAAGCATCTACCCAGCAGCCCGCGGCTGGTGCGCGAGTGCAGATCACCGGCACCACGCTCGGCGCGGTCACCAACGCGGCTGGAGAGTACACGATCGTGAATGTGCCGTCGGGCCCGCAGCGGATCACGGTGCGCCGGCTCGGATTTGCACCGCTCGAGCGCCCGTTAACGATTGTTGCCGGGCAGACGCTGACTGAGAATTTCAACCTTTCGACCGCTGCCGCTGACCTCGACGCAATGGTGATCACCGGCACGGCCGGCGAGGTATCCAAACGCACCGTCGGGAATGCAATCACCAAGCTCGACGTAGGGGAGATAACCTCCAAGAGCAGCGTGCTCGATGTGGCCGAGGTGCTACAGGCGAAGAGCCCCGGAGTTCAGATTCTTCCAAATTCGGGAACGCCCGGTACGGCCGCGGATATCCGAATTCGCGGAGCCGGATCGTTCATCGGGAACGCACCCGTGTTCTATGTCGACGGGGTGCGCTACAGCTCCGCGAGCCTGGGGAACTTCGGGGCGTCCGGAGCGGGTCTCAGCTCTTACAGCACCCAGGTAACGAGCGCGCTGAGCACGTTGAGCCCTGACGACATCGAATCGATCGAAATTATCAAGGGGCCCGCGGCGTCCACTCTGTACGGCGCAGACGCGGCGGGTGGCGTGATTCAGATAATCACTAAGAAAGGCCGCGGCATGCAGGGAGTGCAGTGGTCGGGCCATTTTGAGCGCGGCACCAGCAAGCTCGCCCTCGCGCTCCCGAACAATTACACAGTGTGTGATTCCGTCAAGCAGAGCGACGCGGCGACGTGGCCGGGCTGCGCGGGCGTGGCGCCGAACACGTTACTGACCCAGCAGGATCCGCTGCTCACAGATCCGCAGGGACTTCGAAGCGGCGATCTCCAGCGGCTCTCGCTCTCCGTTCGCGGAGGCGGGACACTCTTCTCGTACTATGTGGCGGGCGATGCCGATAGGGAGAGCGGTGTCTTCTACAACAGTCAGAGCGACCGCAAATCGGGCCGCGGGAACTTTACCTTTTCTCCGGGTGGTAAGCTCGACGTCCAGGTCAACACCAGTTACATCCAGAGTTATCTTCGCCTGCCATTGGGAGATGAATCGGCGGAGGGTCTGCTCCTTAGTGCCGTGAGGGGACGACCTGGAAGGGTTATCGCGCAATCCGGGTACTCGGGGATCAACGGCGCGCAGGGGTATGCGGGCGTGAGTGGGGCGCAGGCAAGCGCCTACGACAATGAAACCAACTCCGATCGCACAACATTGAGCACCACTGCGAACTTCCGCCCTTTCACGTGGTTCACCAACCGCCTGACCGTGGGCCTGGATGTGACGAATAGCCTCGCGACGATCCTGTCCCCACCATACTCGATCGATGCCCAGTACTCCGGTGAAATTCAGGGCGTCAGCGCACAGCGCGTTCCCCGCAATAGGGTATACAGCCTGGACTACAGTGGTAGTCTGCTGAAGTCGTTGACCCACGATCTCGAGAGCACCACGTCGTTCGGTAGTCAGGTGGTGGACACCAGATACGAGAGCATTTTTGCCTCCGGCGCCGGCCTCGGTGCGCCCGATGTGACACTGATACAGACCGCACAGCGTATAACTGCCTCCAATTCCTTCAGTGCGAACAACTCTGTGGGCTACTACGGCCAGGAGCAGCTCGGGTGGAAGAACCGGATTTTCCTGACCGGTGCGTTGCGGGCGGACGCCAATTCCTCCTTCGGCTCGAACTCCGGCTCGATCATCTACCCAAAGGCTTCGTTCTCCTGGGTGCTGTCGGAGGAGCCGATTTTCGGCGGAATCACCGAGGCCGTACACGCGAACAGCTTCAAGTTCCGCACTGCCTGGGGTGCCGCTGGACACTCACCAGACCCGTACGCGGCGACGCAGACCTACACCGTTGGCGCGGTCACGCTCGGCAGCACCACGGGCTCCGCCATCCGTGTGTCCTCGCCCGGCAATCCGAACCTGAGGCCGGAGCGTGGCC
>JBPCQO010000025.1:0-7582 GCA_050998035.1 Gemmatimonadaceae bacterium
GCGCGTCGGCTATTTCGGAATCACGTTCAAGGACTACGCGCAACCCATTCAGGGCTCGCTGGAGCAGCGCTGGATCGCGCGTCACCGGCTCGCGCGTGTGGACCCGAATGACCCGAGCAGTCCGATCAAGAACCCCATTGTGTACTATGTGGACCGCGGCATCCCGGAGCCGATCCGCACCGCCGTAAAGCAAGGGGTGAGCTGGTGGTCCCAGGCGTTCGACGAAGCCGGCCTCAAGGGAGCGTTCCGAGTTGAGGATCTTCCAGAAGGTGCAGATCCGATGGACGCGCGTTACAACATCGTACAGTGGGAGAACCGGAACGAGCGCGGCTGGTCGATCGGTGGCGCCGAAAGTGATCCGCGCACCGGCGAGATCATCAAAGGGATGGCCAGGCTCGACTCGCATCGCGAGCGCACGGACTACAATCTGTACGCGGGGTTGATGGGCGCTGCACAGTCGTCCGCGGACACGGTGTTCGTACTTGCGCGCGCACGGCAGAAGGCGTCACATGAAGTTGGGCACACTCTCGGGCTGGCGCACAACTACATCGCTTCGACGTATGAGCGCGGATCGGTGATGGATTATCCGGCGCCGCGCGTCCGCGTGAATGCGGCCGGAAACATCGACATCAGCGACGCGTATGCCGCAGGTCCGGGCGCTTACGACGTGTGGGCGATTCATTGGGGCTACGGCATCTTCCCACCGGGAACCGAGCGCGATTCCCTTGCCGCGATCATCACCTCCGGATTGAAGAAGGGATACATCTTCCTGTCCGACGCGGACGCACGCCCGGAGTACGCCTCCGACCCGCGCACGAATCTATGGGATGATGCAGCCACACCGTCCGAGTTCCTGGACCGGCAGATGCGCGTTCGCAGTGTCGCTATCGCGCGATTCGGCGAGCGCAACATCCGGCCGGGAGAGCCGATCGCACTCCTGCAGGAGCGCTTTGTACCGGTGTATTTCATGCATCGCTTCGCACTGAACTCACTTTCCAAGACAATCGGTGGAATGGAGTACAGCAACGCTACACGCGGCGACGGCCTGCAGGCGACACGGCCGGTTTCGGCCGTACGGCAACGTGCGGCACTGCACCAGCTCATCACCGCTCTGCAGCCGTCGGAGCTCGCAATTCCGGACACCGTCCTTACGCTTATGGCGCCGCGTCCATTTGGTTACGAAGGTTCCATCGAGCTGTTCAGGAGTCGCACGCGTCCCGCATTTGACGAGCTTGGCGCTGCACGCACGTTGGCGCAGATGGTAGTGGATGGCGTGTTGCAGCGTGACCGAGCCGGCCGTCTGGTCGAATTCAGTACGCGTGAGCCGCACGCACTGACACTTGGAGAGACGATTGACTCTCTTGTGGCGGCGACGTGGTCGAGTGGATCGGGCGAGTCCCCCAAACTCGCGGCGCTGCGCCGCGTGACGCGACGGGCAGTTACTGACCGGCTGCTCGCTCTCGCCGCGGACACCGAGGCGGCACCCGAGCCGCGCGCCGTGGCCGAGCTGAAGCTTCGGGCGTTGCGTCCCGTGGCGATGTCACGCGTGTCGGCGCGCTCGTCAGACGCCGAGCGTGCGGCGTGGCTCTCCATCGCTGGTGACATCGGTCGATGGCTCGACCGGCGCACACTCCCGATGCCGACACCGGCGCTGACTGCGCCACCGGGCGATCCGTTCGGTCTGGACCCGTAGCGTTTCGCCCTGAATTCCGTTGACGTTGCCATCGTGCACAGCGCTCGTACAGCGGCGTCTCCATGTTCGTCACTCAACTTCCCATTCACATGCTTCAATCGTCGCGTCGTTGGATTGTATCAGTTGCTGTTGCAGCGCTCCCCGCGCTACTCCCGGCGCTCCCGGGATCACTTGTAGCCCAGACGTCGGTAACCAGCAGAGCTGGGCAGACGGCAACCGCCCTGGACTCCGTCACACTTGCTGGTTTTCGTTGGCGACCCATCGGTCCAGCGAACATGGGCGGACGTATCACCGACATCGAAGGAATCCCGTCGCCATCGCGCACGTTCTACATCGCGGCCGCAGCCGGTGGGATCTGGAAGACCACCAACGCCGGGACAACCTTCCAGCCCGTGTTCGACCATGAGGCCGTAATCTCAATGGGCGACATCGCGATTGCGCCGTCCGACACTAACGTCGTGTACGCCGGCACGGGCGAGGAGGATTCGCGCAATTCCATCACGCCGGGCGGCGGCGTTTACAAGACCACAGATGGCGGCAAGACATGGAAGTTCATGGGGCTGCGTGAGACGCAGCAGATCGGGCGCATCGTGGTTCATCCGACCAATCCCAACATCGCATACGTCGCCGCACTTGGTCACGCCTGGGGTCCGAACAAGGAGCGCGGCCTGTACAAGACCACAGACGGCGGAGCCACTTGGGTGCTTTCGAAGTTCATAAGCGACAGGGCAGGCTTTGTGGATGTCGCGATGGATCCATCCGATCCGAACACGCTGTACGCGGCTAGCTGGGAGCGAGTGCGCGGTCCGTACTTTCTCAAGAGCGGCGGTCCGGGAAGCGATCTGTGGAAGACCACCGACGGCGGGTCGACGTGGAGCAAGATCCAGGGCGGCGGCTTTCCCGCGACAATGAAGGGACGGATCGGCATCGCGATTGCGCCGAGTAACTCCAGGATTGTGTACACGGTGGTCGAGGCAGACACCGCACCGAACCCGCGTAAGAGCAAGAGCAGCGCCGGAAGACAGGTGCGCCCGACTGGGCTTTACCGCTCCGCCGACGCGGGTGCAACATGGACCAAGATGAACGACAAGGACGTGCGACCGTTCTACTACTCGCAGGTACGCGTCGATCCGAAAAATCCGGATCGCGTATACTGGTCGTCCACGCCGGTGAACTTCTCCGACGATGGTGGCAAGACCGCGCGCAATGCAACGATCGGCATTCACGTGGATCATCACGCTATGTGGATTGATCCGGCAGACCCGGCGCACTTCATTGTCGGTGATGACGGCGGCGTGTCGCAGACGTGGGACAAGGGTGGCAATTACAACTTTCTCAACATCATGCCACTTGGTCAGTTCTACGAAGTGAGCTACGACATGGGCATCCCGTACCGTGTCTGCGGCGGGTTGCAGGACAACGGCTCGTGGTGCGGCCCAAGTCGTCGGCGGCAGGGCGGGATCAGCAACGCGATGTGGTTCAATGTTGGCGGGGGCGACGGCTTCTACACCGCCCAGGATCCAACCGACCCCGACATCATCTACAGCGAATCACAGAACGGTTCCATCGGTCGTCTGGACTATTCCACGGGCGAGCGGGTGCAGCTGCGGAAGCCAACCTTCCGCGAGCGCTACCAACAGTTCGAGGATTCCGTGGTGGTGGCGCGCGGCGACACCACGCTGCCGATCCCGCCGGGTGTAACGAAGCGTGTGGCGGCGTTCAGGGAGCAGCAACGTGCGGATTCCGTACTCTCGGATCTGCGCTTCAACTGGGACGCCCCGTTCTTTATCTCGCCGCACTCGCCGACAACGTTGTACGTCGGCGGCAACCGCGTTCTCAAATCGACCCAACGCGGCGACCATCTGATTCCCATCTCGCCTGACCTGTCCACTCGCGATACGACGCGGATAAAGATCAGCACGCAGACCACGGGTGGCATCACAGTCGACGCTACCGGCGCGGAGACGTACGGAACGATCACTGCGCTGGCGGAATCACCGCTGCGTCCGGGGCTGCTGTACGCAGGAACCGACGACGGCAATGTGTGGCTCACGCGCAACGACGGCGGAGCGTGGGAAAACATCACCACTCGCTTCCCTGGCGTACCGAAGCGATCACTCGTCAGCCGGATCGAGCCATCGGCGTACGACACCGCAACGTTCTACGTCTCCTTCGACAACCACGAGGAGAACGATTTCAAACCGTACCTGTTCGTCACCACCAACTATGGAAAGAACTTCCGCTCGATCTCGGCCGGACTCCCCAGTGGTGGCCCCGCTTTTGTGCACGTGATCCGAGAGGATCCGGTCAATCGAGACCTGCTCTTTGTGGGAACCGACCTGGCCGCGTATGTGTCCATGGATCGCGGCGCGACGTGGCAGCGCTTCATGACTGGGATGCCGACGGTGCCGGTGCACGACTTCAAGATCCATCCGCGCGACCACGAGCTCATCGCCGCGACGCACGGACGCAGCATCTGGATCGTGGACATCGCGGCGCTGGAGCAGATGAAGGATGACTCTGCGCGTGCGGCGACTTATCTCTTTGCGCCGACCACAGCGTATGAATTCGGACAGTCGCCGGTAGAAGGGCAGGCGACCGGACAGGAGACCTTCGAGGGCGCGAGCGTTCCGTACGGCGCGGCAATCACGTACCGTCTCCCCGCTACCGCGGGTGATTCCGTTCACATTCTGGTCACGAACGTTGCCGGCGACACCGTGCGGACGTTGACCGCGCGCGCGCGGCCGGGCATCGGCCGCGTGTACTGGGATTTTCGCGAGCGCGCAAAGGCCGCCGTACTTTCTCCGTCGGAGCGCAGGGACAGCCTCGTCTTCGCCCGTAGAGTAACGTTCGTGACCGATTCGCTGGCGAATTCTGGGTCCAACCGCGACATGCTTGCACGTGTGCGGGCTCAGATAATGACCGGACAGCGACCATCCGGTGGCTTTGGCGGCGCCGCACAGCAGGCGGGCGGGCGATTCGTCGCGCGTCCCGCAGAGTCGCCCATGCGAGGCTCTCCGGCTCGGCGTACCACTGCGCGCGACACCACGGCTCGTGCCGAGGCCCAGACGCAGGTCGAAGGCGGAGCCGGTGCGAGCGGTGCCGAGCCGACGATGGATCCGGAGCTGTTCAGGGAAGTGGGCCAACTCGTACGTCAGCCGGGCAGCAGCTATCCACCATTCGACCGGCGTCAGCCGCCCTTGGTGGAGACCGGCGACTATCTCGTGACGATGACCGTGGGCGGCCAGCAATATCGTCGCACCTTGCGTGTGGAGCGCGTGCATGGGATCGGTGCGGATGAGCCGGGTGGTGACAAGGGGGACAACGATAATCCGTAACTAATGAATCCAAACGTTAACTGCTATCGTAAACTGCCGGGGGCGCCGAATTTTTCGGCGCCCCCGCTGTGTTCTTCGACCTAAGCGTCGTGGAATTTATCAGATCGGCCAGTCGTCGTTCATTGTTCCATCCGGCATTCCAAATGCTCGCCTCCAGACCGGAGCGATTGCTCGTCGCAGTTGCCCATCGTGCTCACTTACTGGAGGTACGGACATGTTCGAAAGTAGACTGGAAGATGGAGGGACGGGGCTGCGGCGCGGCGAGGAGGAACTCACCGCGATGTTTGAGGAATCGCGGCGCACGGGCCGGCGAATGTTCCTTCGATGGGCTGGAGTCTCGGTGGCAGGAGTCGCAATTGCGGCCTGCGCGGAGTCGACCGCGCCGTCGCCGACCGCGACGGGAGTATCACCGGTATCCTCCACGCCGGCTAAGGCCGACAGCGCTAGCGCCACCGCAAGCAACGGGGGCATTGACCTCGGCAGCGGCGATGTCGGCATCCTGAACTACGCGTTCGCGCTGGAGCAGCTCGAATCAGCGTTCTACACCCAGGTGATCGCCCACCCGTACAGCGGGATGACGACCGACGAGCGCAGCATCCTTAACGATATCCGCAAGCATGAGAACATTCATGCTAAGTTCCTCGCTCAGGCGTTGGGAACGGCCGGAATTCCATTCCTGTCGGTGGACTTCTCGTCGGTTGATTTCACCAGCCGGACAAGTGTGTTGACCACCGCGCGAGCATTCGAGGATACGGGCGTATCAGCTTACAACGGCGCCGGGCACCTGATACAGAGCGATGACTATCTCGTGGTCGCGGGCAAGATCGTCTCCGTGGAGGCCAGGCATGCAGCGGCCATTCGCGACCTGCTTCAGCCGAAGACCGCGTATTTCGCCGGTAACGACGTGGTTAGCGCGTCGGGAGCCGACAACGGGCTCGACATCGTACACACGCCTTCAGAAGTCCTGAACATCGTCTATCCGACGTTCATCAAGACACTCGTGGACGCCAGTCACCTGCCGACAACTTAGGGAGAAACAGACAATGAATCAGGAAATCCAGACAGTCATCGACGCGCTCGGCGACTCGGGCGACATCGACGTTGCACACGACCCGAACGTATCACGTCGCGACGTCCTGCGGCGCTCGGGAAACCTCGGAGCAGCTCTCGCCCTGGGTGCCATGCCCTTTGCGCTCGCGGCAACAGCAAGGCGCGCCTTTGCGCAGACAATGCTTCCGTCCGCCGTCATCGATGTGCTCAACTTTGCACTGACGCTCGAGATGCTCGAGTCAGACTTTTACAACAAGGGAGTAGCCTCAGGGACGATCCCCGCGGCAGACCTGGCCGTATTCAAGCAGATCCAGCAGCATGAGAATGCGCACGTGGCGTTCCTTAAAGGTGTGCTTGGCACCAGCGCCATTCCGCAACTGAGCTTCGACTTCACAGCCGGCGGCACGGTACCCGATCCGTTCAAAGACTACACGACCTTCCTCGTCCTGTCGCAGGGCTTCGAAGATACCGGTGTTCGCGCTTACAAAGGCCAGGCTACCGCCCTCAAGCCATACGACGACTATCTCACCGCAGCACTACGCATCCACTCCGTAGAGGCACGTCACGCGTCCGAGGTTCGGCGCATTCGCGGTGAAAAAGGTTGGATCACGCGTGAGGATCCGATGGCGCCCGCGGCCATCAAGGCGACTTACGTAGGCGAGGGGAACACCATGCAGCTCGGCATCGATGTGTCTGTCTACCTCGGTGTGGATGCAGCGACTGAAGCGTTCGACGAGCCGCTGGACAAGGCCTCGGTGATCGCTATCGCCACACCGTTCATCGCCAAGACAGCAGCGTAGCACGCCATCGTAGCGCACCGAATTTTGGTTCACCAATGAACCACTTCACACACCTTATCATCGGGGAATCACAGATGCACATCTCCACCATGCTGGCGTCCGCGGCACGACGCGTCGTCGGCTTCACCACGCTCGTAGCGATTGCCAGTGCCCCAGCTATCGCGCAGAACCTGGTCGTCAATCCGGGATTCGAGACCGGCGCCGGAAGTACCACCGGGTATACCGTTACGCCGGATGGGGGCCTAGCTGGCAATGTCAAAATTGCGCTGGGTAGCAACGCGCATTCTGGCAATGCCGCTGTATTCATGGGCTCCGGTCTCGGTTATAGCCAGCTGTCGCAGACGCTGACCACGACGGTTGGCCAGGGATACAACATCACCTTCTGGGCGTACAACCCAGGATTCGCGGACGACGGAAGCAACAGCCTGCGAATCCTCTTTGGGGGGCAGCAGGTATTCAATCAAGCAATCAACAACACCGGTTACCAGCTCTTCACGGCTTTTGCGACTGCGTCATCCAGCTCTTCACTGTTCCAGATATACGTAAACAATCCGGCAGATTTCACGCATTTGGACGACATCAGCGTTACACCCGCCGGAACGAGCACGGTACCTGAGCCGAGTTCACTGGCCCTTCTGGGCACAGGTATTATAGGTTTGGTTCCTGTAGTGCGCCGCAGACGGAAATAGTACGCTCGGTTA
>JBPCQO010000084.1:0-13108 GCA_050998035.1 Gemmatimonadaceae bacterium
GTAATACCCCGTGCCTTGAGGAGCGGTACAATCTTATCCCTACTATTTACTGCTGCATTTGCCGCTACGACAGCCAGTCTCAGCTCCCCTTTGAGGGCAGCTTCACGGGTCCGATCCACCCCGACCGTGACGAGGCGGCCGCGAAGGCCAAGGCCCAGGAGCCGCAGAATCTTGGCCGGTGCGCCGTTCACTACTGTAACGGCGGCTCCCCTGGTTCAACCTGCGGCGTCACGTCAGGCGCCTCAAGCGCGCCGGTCACATCCGCGGCTTCGCCCTGCTCCGCCGCAGCACCGTCGTCGGGAGCATCGGTGGTGAGTTCGTCGATGATCCCCATCAGCCGGTCCGCATCGTCGATCATGATGCCCGGGAGCTTGAGGAGGTCGTCGCGCTCCAAGTCGAGAATGTCGTCCAGCCTGCGATATCCGGCATTCTCCAGGATCGCGACCGTCGCCGCCGGCAACCCCTCGATCTCACTCAACTGCGGGTTGGACGCACTCTCATCGCCCTCAAGTGGGGCGAACGGCAGCGTTTCAGCGGCACGGTCCATCCACTCGCGGCTGGAGTACAGGTCAATTTTCCAACCGGTGAGCTCAGACGCGAGCCGAACGTTCTGTCCATTCTTACCAATGGCGAGCGACAGCTGATCCTCATCAACGATCGCCTGGATCGTCTTGGTGGCGGCATCGCTGAAAACGCGGGCAACTTTGGCCGGTGCGAGCGCGAGACGTGCGAAGCGCTCCGGATCGCCCGACCACGGCACAATGTCAATCCGCTCGCCGTTCAACTCGTTCACCACAGCCTGTACGCGCGCGCCCTTAACTCCGACGCATGCGCCGACGGGATCCACCGCGTCATCACGGGAGAACACCGCGATCTTGGTGCGGCTGCCAACTTCACGCGCGACTTCACGGATGTCGACAGTGCCAGCCTGGATCTCGGGAACCTCAAGCTTGAAGAGCGCCTGGACAAACATTCCGTCAGCGCGGCTGAGCACCAGCCGCGGTCCCTTGGGGGTTTCCTCGACCTTCTTCAAAACCGCACGGATCGGCTCGCCCTGGTGGTAGTGCTCGCGATGGTTCTGCTCACGGTACGGCATCACGGCCTCGGCCTCGCGGAAACGATTTAGCATGATCACGAGCTTGCCGCGCTCGATCTGCTGAACCTCGCCGCTCAGAAGCTCGCCCACGCGGGTGACGAACTCGTCACGGATCTTGGACCGCTCGCCCTCGCGAACGCGCTGCAGGATGCGCTGCTTGGCGGCCTGCACCGCAGAGCGACCGAATTCGGCGAAATCCGTTGGGATCTCCATAACGTCGCCCACCTCGAACTCCGGGTCGGCGAAGCGCGCGTCTTCCAGGGCGACTTCGCGAGCGGAGTCTTCCACCTGTGCGACAACGGTTTTGAGCAGCACGATACGGATGGTACCGCGCTCTTCGTCGATATCGACTTCTGCCTGAACCGGTCCGCCGTGCTTCTTGGCGAGGGCGGCCAGGATCCCGTCCTGCAAAAGATCGCGGAGCTCGTTGCGATCCATTGACTTGGAATTCGCGAGCTCGCGGATCGCTATCAGGATGTCTGCGGAGCCGACTGCCATTTCCTCTACCTCTTCCAGTTGATTTCGGTGTCGTCGCGGATCCCCGGCGACGACACCTCGAGCGTATAAAACTCGCCCAGTGACTTCCCGGCATCGAGCTGCTCTTCGATAACACGCGAAGCCTGTGCGCAGTCACTGACAGAAACGGCCTCACCGTCGCGGCGCGCTATGCGCACCTCGAGGATCGGACGGCTCCGCGTGCCGCGCTGCAGGACGCTGAAAACGTCAAACCCAAGCGGCGTAATCGCTTGCGCGACAACGTCTTGTAGAGCTGGGTTCATGTAATTTCTAAGCTTGTGGTACCAATAAAAAAATGTGGGGAACCATCCCCACATTGCACAGCCCACACGGATGTGGGGCGTCTTAATAATGTAGCCGCTAGCGAACAGAAAGCAACTCGCCCGCTACAACTTTCGCGCCATCGCTACTATGCGTTGCACCTGTTCTTCCTGGGTCAGATATGTGGTATCGATCAACACGGCGTCGCGCGCCTGCAGCGTGTTGGTAGCATCGCTGGCGTCGCGCGCAACGAGGCGCCTGGTCTCGGCGGCGATCTCCGTGTCCGAAGCGGCGCGACTCAGGCTCTGGTGCAGACGGCGGCGTGCGCGCTCCCATGGGTCGGCGATGAGAAATATTTTGAGCTGCGCGTCTGGAAAGACGGCGCTCCCCATGTCGCGGCCGTCCACGACGACGTTCTCAGTCTCCGCGATTCGGCGCACCTCGGCGTTAACCTGGGCGCGAACTTCGGGAAGCTGGGCCACCGCTGAAACTGCGGCAGTCACTTGCGGCGAGCGGATGTCGGGGACGCCAACTCTGCGCGCGGTCTCCTCGCGATACAGTGCGCCGGAATCGACGTGACGGAAGCCGAGCTCGTCGGCCACCCACGCCGCGGTGGAGGACTTGCCAGACGCGGCGGGGCCGTCGATGGCGATCACGAGCTTGAGTGGAGACTCAGGTTGTGACACGAGCTAGATCGGCCCAGAAGTTGGGATAGGAAACTTCTACACACTCCGGCCCCAGAATCTGGAGGTCGTTGCCGGGAACGGCGCCCAATACACCAAAGGCCATCGCCAGACGGTGATCGCCGAGCGGGTCCACCTGGCCATGCAGCGGCTTGTCGGATCCAGTGATCCGCATTCCGTCACGCCGCTCTTCAGCATCAACGCCGATTGCGCGGAGGTTCGCCACCACGGCAGCGATTCGATCACTCTCCTTGAAGCGCAACTCCTCGGCGCCGCTGATGAGGGTGTCACCAGTGGCTCGGGCAGCGAGGCACGCGAGCATGGGAAGTTCATCGATGAGCGATGGCACGTCGCCCGGACCGACTGTGATACCCATGAGCGTCGACGAGCCGGTTGCGCGCACGGTGCCGACCGGCTCCCCGCCCTGTTCGCGAACATCATGCTGCGTCACCACGGCGCCCATACGCTGGACCACTCGGATGAAGCCCGTCCGGGTTGGGTTCAAGCACACGTCGGGAAGATCGATGGCGCCGCCTTCGGACATTGCCGCGAGTGCGATGAAGAACGCCGCCGCGGAGGGGTCACCCGGCACGTCCACATCCAGCGCGGGAAGATGTTTCGCGACGCCCAGAGCCAGCGTGTTGCCATCGACCATCAGATCGACACCGCGCGCGGCCAACATCCGTTCCGTGTGGTCGCGGGAGTGCCGCGGCTCGGAAACGGTGACCGGCACCTGCGCGACGAGCGCCGCGAGCAGGATGGCGCTCTTGATCTGCGCGCTGGCGGTCCGGGTGGAGAATCCAATGGACTGGAGCGATGTGCCAGTGATGGTCATGGGGAGGCCGTCGCCCGCCCCGAATTGAAACTGTGCGCCCATCAGCTCCAGTGGCTCTGCAACGCGCCGCATGGGGCGCGCGCTGAGGCTGGCATCGCCGACGAAGGTTGCGGAGAACGGATGGCCGGCTACGACACCCGCCATGAGCCGCGTTGTTGTGCCGCTGTTGCCGCACTCCAGCTCTGTCGGCGGCTTCAGTAGTCCCCGGATCCCGCGACCGTGCACCACCGCATCCGCACCCTGGACCTCGATGCGCGCTCCGAGCGCTTGAAGAACGCGGGCCGTGGAGCGGACATCGGCTGACTGAAGTATCCCGCGCACCGTGCTCACACCCTCACCAAGTGCAGCCAGCATGAGGGCGCGGTGGGAGATGGACTTGTCGCCCGGGACGCGGACAGTTCCACGCGGTGTCATGTGGAAATCAACTGAAAGTCCTGCAAGTCATCGGAGAGAATCCTCGAGCGCGGTTGCGGCGTCGGTGCGTGCGTCGCGGTATTTCACTATAACCGGGGTGACAAGCGACAGATTATTCGCCTTGCCCCATGCTCCGGTAACCTGGCGCGCGCCGGGGACGACCACGGCGCCGGCCGGAATTTCCAGCGGCCTATCAGGAGTGGCTCGATAGATCTGCTCCCGGACCATGTCGAAAACCGGAGTGCTGCGCGTGAGAATGACTCCGGCACCAATCACAGCTCTGGAGCGCACGACGGCGCCCTCGTACACGCCGCAATTTCCGCCGATCACCACATCGTCCTCCACTATGACTGGCGAGGCGTTGATGGGCTCGAGCACGCCGCCAATCTGTGCGGCGGCGCTGAGGTGTACGCGTTCGCCGACCTGAGCGCAGGAGCCGACGAGCGCGTGCGAGTCGATCATGGTGCCGGCACCGACGTACGCTCCAACATTGACGTACATCGGTGGCATGCAGACGACACCTGGCGCGAGGAATGCTCCGCGTCTGATCGCGGACCCACCAGCGACGACCCTCACTCCGTCTCCAAGTGCGAGTGTGCGCGGAGGGTAAGTATCCTTGTCGAAGAAACCGAATGTTGGTGCGTCGCCGCTGGTGCCAGCCACGGACATGTCCACCATTACACCAACGCGAAAGCCGAGTAGAATGCCGCGCTTCACCCATGCAACGGCGGACCAGACACCGTCGTCGTCGAGGCGGGCTGCGCGGACAACGCCACTCTCCAGAAGGGTCAGTAGCTCGTTTACGGCGGCGCGCGACTGCTCAGGTGGAGCGGATGAATCGTCCGCGAGAGCATCGATCCGCCGCTCGAAATCGTTCAGACCGTCAACCGCCTTAACCAAGCGCAAGCGCCCCAGCTGACTGGAGTGCGCGACGCACGGCCGGCATGTGAGCAGCCAGGAGCGGCACCAGTGGGAAGCGAAGATGGTTCTCCATCATTCCCATCATCGCCAGCGCGGCCTTCACCGGAATCGGATTTGATTCGATGAATGCAACCGACGTCCAGTCTGCAAGCCTTGTGTTGATGGAACGCGCCGCGGCGTAATCGCCCCGAAGCGCAGTGGCACACAGCTGAGCGACGAGCGCCGGCGTTGCATTGGACGTTACCGACGTTACCCCGTCGCCCCCCTCGGCGATAACCGCCAACGTGAGTGCATCATCCCCGCAGAGAACGGCGAAACCGTCGGGCCGATTGCGGATTATCTGGCTTATCTGAGGAAGGTTACCCGATGCTTCCTTCACCGCGGCGATATTGTCGTGCTCCGCCAGCTCCAGCGTAGTCTCAGCGCTAACATTGCTGGCGGTGCGGCCGGGAACGTTGTAGAGCACGATGGGAAGTCCGGCGGTGTCCGCTATGGCGCGGAAGTGAGCGATGATGCCCCGTTGCGGTGGCTTGTTGTACGCTGGGGAAACGTGCAGCAGGTGCGTGGCGCCCGCGTCGCGCATCATGTGCGAGTTCTGGATCGCTCTGGCGGTGTCGTTGGAACCAGCGCCAGCGACCACGGGAATTCTCCCGTCCACAGCTTCGACCGTGATCTGGACGACGCGTTGCTGCTCAGCGGGAGTCATCGTGGCTGCCTCTCCGGTTGAGCCGCACGGGACAACGTAATCGATCCCCTGCTCCACCTGCCACAACACAAAACGTCGCAGGCTAGCCTCGTCCAACTGACCAGTCGGAGTGAATGGAGTGACTATCGCCGTACCAGCGCCACGAATCGGTCTAACCGTCATTGTTGCAATCCTCATTGCGCTCCTTGCCGGGTTCCGTCGAGCCAAGCACATCTGAGAGAGTGAAGACACCGCGGTGCCCGACCAGCCAACGTGCCGCAATGAGTGCGCCTTCGGCAAAGACGCGTCGGTCACGCGCCTCGTGCGAGATGACGATCTGCTCGTATGTACCGTCGAGAACGAGCTCGTGCGTACCAGGAACGGAACCCACGCGTACGCTTGTGACGGGAACCGATCGTGGCAGGGTGGATTCAATCACCTGCTGTAACAATAGTGCGGTACCTGACGGAGCGTCCTTCTTCGCGGAGTGATGCGTCTCCACTATATGTGCATCGAAATGTGCATCGAAGCCGGGCAAAGCCGCAAACAGTGCGCCGGCGGAGCGAACGAGCTGCGTGAGAACGTACACGCCGAGTGAAAAGTTGGCGGACCAGAGGACGGCACCATCGTGCTCCTTGACGTACTCCGTGACCGGACCGAGCTGGTCGTACCATCCTGTTGTTCCGACCACCACGGGGCAACCGGCGTCAACACACGCCTTCACGTTCGCGGCGGCCGATTGGGGCTCCGTGAACTCGATGGCCACGTCGGCGCCACGCAAGGTCTCGGAGTCGATGCGAGTGTCGCGGCCAAGTACCGCGACAACGTTGGCGCCACTGGCATCAACCACCTGTTGCACGGCACGTCCCATTTTGCCGCGGCCAATGATCGCCACACGCAACGTGCTCATGCCGCCGCTGAATCCGCGGATGGGAAGAATTCCTCGTGCAGCGCGGTAACGGCGTCCAGCATTGCCTTGCCGTCCAGGACCACGGTGAGATTAATGCCGGTGGCACTGAGCGACACCATGTGGACGTGGACGCCGCCGAGCGCGTTCAGAACGCGGCCCATGCAATCAGCGCGGTCGCCGATCCCGGCCCCGACGATCGCCACGACGGCCTTGTCGCGCTCGATGGCAACGTCGCCCAGCATGCGGAGATCTACCAGCAGCGTATCGAGCCCGGCCGCATCGTCGAGAGTGACCGAAACAGATACTTCAGAGGTGGAAACGACGTCAATGGATATCCGATGTCGCTCAAAGATCTCGAACACAGCGCGTAGAAAGCCTTTGGCCAGGAGCATCCGCGGGGCATTCACTCTCACCACCGTGATATCACGTTTGGCTGCGATCGCGGTCACACCCCGGCGCGGCGCGTCGAAGGTTATGCGGGTACCGCAGCCAGCGGGGTTGCGCGAGTTGAAGATGTACACCGGAATACCCCGCTTTACGGCGGGGGCGATCGTGTTCGGATGCAGCACCTTTGCACCGAAGGAAGCCAGCTCGGACGCCTCGTCGAATCTGATCTGCGGAATGAGCTGCGCACGAGGAACAACGCGTGGGTCGGCAGTGAGCATTCCGTCCACGTCGGTCCAGATCTCGATGTCGTCCGCGCCGAGCGCTGCACCAAGCAGTGACGCGCTATAATCGGAGCCACCGCGGCCGAGTGTGGTGGTGATCCCGTTCTCGGTTGCGCCGATGAAGCCGCCCATCACAGGCACGGAGCCGCGCCGAACTATAGGTGCGATCAGATCGCGCGCACGGTCCGCGATGGAATCGGGGCGTGGCTCTGCCTCCGTGAACTCGTCGCTCGTGATCACCACCCTGCGTGCGTCAACGTACTCGGCAGCAATTCCGCGTGCACAAAAAGCTTCGCTGACGACGAGAGACGACATCTGCTCGCCGAAAGAGGCGACTGCGTCAAGGCTGCGCGGCGTGATGTGACCTAACGTGGCGAGAGCTTCCGCCAGACTGGCCAGCTCGTCGCACATCGCGGCGATCTCAGCAGAGGTATCGCTCCCGCTCGGCGCGTCGGCAAGAAGCTCGTCGCACATGGTGAGGTGGCGTTGCCTCACCGCTTCCACACCATGGACCGCGCCGATGAGGTGACCACGCACTGCCTGCTCCGCGATCGCGAGTAAAGCAGTGGTAGTACCTCCGGCGGCAGATACCACAACAACCGGCTGGCGGTCGAGCCGACCAGCGACAATATCGGCTGCGCGCACGATGGCCTGAGCGTCGCCTACGGAAGTGCCGCCGAACTTGATGACGATCACGGATAGCTCAGAATGCCGCGCTGAACCAGCAGCTCCGCGTTCAATACAGCACCGCCAGCGGCACCCCTGATCGTGTTGCTTCCCATCGCGACGAGGCGCACATCCAGCAACGTATCCGGGCGCACACGACCCACAGTCACCGTCATCCCGCCACCCGCGCCGATGTCGCGACGCGGCTGCGGCCGGTCAGGCGCACTGGCGATGAGTAGCGGGTGCGCCGGGTGTGACGGGAGTGCTCGCGCTTCGGCACACCCCTGCCAGGCTGCGATGACATCGGTGACCTCGTCGGGCGTGGCGCTGCGCTCCAGTCCCACGGACATGCAGATCGTGTGGCCGTTCTCAACCGGAACCCGGTTGGCGTGTGCGGTCGCGCGGATCGAAGCCGGAATTATGCTCCCACCGCTCACAGTTCCGAGGAGCTTGGCGATCTCGACTTCGATCTTTGCCTCCTCGTCGGCAATGAATGGGATGACGTTACCCAGGATGTCGAGCGATGACACGCCTGGATATCCGGCCCCGGAAACAGCCTGCATGGTCGCGATGAAGAGCGCGGTGACGACGAAGCGCTCGTGCAGCGGCGCGAGGGCCATCGCCGCGATTGTGGACGCACAGTTTGCGTTGGTGAGGATCGCTCCGCTCCAGCCGCAACGCGTACGCTGCGCAGCGATGACGTCAACGTGCGGAGCGTTTATCTCAGGGATGAGGAGCGGAGCGTCCGGCTCCATGCGGTAGTTGCGGGCGTTGCTGCACACCAGCCGCCCTGCACATGCGAAGGAGGCTTCGATCGTTCCGGCCACACTGGAGTCGAGCGCCGAGAATACGAGCTGCGTGCTGACGGCGTCCGGCGAACACGGCACAACAGTGAGCGCTGCTATCGCCGGCGGCAGGTCTCCTTCAAGCCAGTGCGCTGCATCGGAGTAGCGCTTGCCCGCGGATCGCTCAGACGCTGCGACTTTGGTGAGCTCGAACCAGGGATGCCGGTGCAGCAGTCGCACGAGCGTTTGCCCCACGGCGCCCGTGGCACCGAGAACGGCGACTGGAATTCGTTGCGCTCGTGGCGGATGCGCCGCATACGCTGAATGCGCTGCGTACGTCACTGTCGGAGTAATTCGCGGGCGAGCGCAACGTAGATATCGACGCTGCGCCGCAGCTCGTCGATATCTACGTACTCGTCCGGCGTGTGAGCAACGTGAATGGAGCCAGGCCCGAAAAGCAGCGGCGTCCCCCAGCGTCCGAGCAGCGGGATGTCGGAGGTGTACGCCGCCGGCTGCACGTCGTAACCGGGAACCACGTGAAAGCGCTGTGCGGGGATGGTGGACCCAAACTCGATTTCAGCGTCGCCCTCATTGGCCCACTTCTGCAACAGTTCCCTGACCGGAGCGACGTCGGTCGCGAGGCGGACCATGACTTCGGCGTGCGCTTCAGCGGGGACGATATTGGCTTCCGTGCCGCCCTCGATTGTGCCGATGTTCGCGGTGGTTGCGCCGAGCACGGGGTCCGTGGGGAAGCTGATATCGTGCAGCGTGGGGAGGAGGCGAATGAGTGGCTCGATGGCGGAGCGGCCGAGCTCGGGATACGCGGAGTGCGCCTCGCGACCGCGCGTGCGGAGCGTGAAGCGGAGCGATCCCTTGCAACCACTAGCGAGACGGCTCTCGGTGGGCTCTCCGTTTATCAGGAATTGGCTAGTGGCCGGCAGGTTGTTGGCGGCCCGCGCGCCGTCGGAGCCCTTCTCTTCGCCAACCACAAACAGCAGGTCAATGCGATCCTCACCCTGCGCAAGGAGCACTTCCGCGGCGGCCATCATGGCGGCGGCGATCCCTTTAGCGTCGCAGGCACCGCGGCCATACAGCCGGTTCCCGCTCATGCGCGGCGGGTAAAACGGCGGGACGGTGTCCAAATGGGTGGACAGAGTCACGCCGCCACCGGCTCGGGAGGCCCAGACGTTTCCACGTCCGGGCGAGACTTCCTGGATGGACACGTTCCATCCGCGCGTTACAAGCCACCTGGCGACGAAGTCGATCGCCGCACCCTCATCGCGTGTAAAGGACTGGATCGCAAGGATCTCCGCGGCCAACGCCACCACGTCTGTCATGGGGAGAAGTTAACCGCGGAAGCTGTTTTCGTTTTAAGGAGCGATGCACGCTTTGGGGCGACCGGCGGCCGCGCCTACATTAGCGCGTCGCTTCGGTGGAGGAGCTGGCGACGTTGGGGGTGTCAGCGCCGCGGGCGTGTTCGACGAACATCTGTTCCACAAGGCGGTTCGCGTCGCGGACGTAGGCGTCGTGGTCGCGCTCGCCCGTCTCGCCGACCTGTGCAAGGCGCTGGTTGCCAAGCTCGCGGCCGGCGTCTCGGAAGGTCTTGAACGTGTCCTCAGACTGACGCGACATCACGATGTCTCCCACGAGGCGAAGGAAATCGCTCTCGCGCGCGGCATCGGCCAGATCGCGTGCAGCGCCGAGCGTGGCGCCGATCGCTTTCTTGAGGGTCCCCGTTTCCGCTCCGATCTCCTTCTGATATTCCTCTAGCATGCGCTGATGCGCACGCATGTTCGGTATGTAGCGGGAACAGAGATCGCGGAAGCGCGAGTCATCCGCCTGGTCCTCGTGATCGGTGAGGGCCTTGAGAAATGTTTCGTGCTGCATCACTGCGTTGTTGACCTGAGCTTTCAGGAAATCGGTGTTATTGTCCATGGGGCCTCCGTTAGGATCGGTGTGTACTTGAACGGGTACAAGTGGCATGGGACGGGCCAAGGGTAGAGGGGGGCGCGGGTTGGTCTGGCCGAGCACGACCATTCGTTTTTTCCACAGAATTTCTCTTGCTTTCAAACACGACCGGTAGTATTTTTATTTATCCCGAACATCCCCCGAAACCAGTGTCGTAAGTGATTGTCTCCCAACGCTTTGGGGCGGAACCGTGAAACGTCTCAGAGGTACCACGCTCAAGCGATACATAGTGCGTGGAGTGGTCCAGGAACCAGCTCAGTACGGCGTCGAGCCGCTAGATCCGTGGCTCATGTGTGGGCCGGATACATCGGTTCGGGAGCTCTGGAGAGTGCGGGAGAACCGGGGGGCGGAGGTGAAATTTCACCTCGTGTTCTACGATCGATACGGATGGTACTGCGAGCACGGACGGAGCTGTGCCGCAGTGCAGGAAGCGCGGCGGGCTTTACGGGAGATGAGCGCCATGGGCGCATTGCGGCGGGAACGTGCAGGTAGACCGAGAGCGAGGAACAAGCGATGATCGCAAGGCAAGACACTTTCGAAACCAAGGGCGAAGTCTGGTCGGCGCTGTCGGCGCCGCTGCCAGCGGGCGTGATATCATGGCGCCAGGACGGCAAGCCCGTCGCGCGCGACGGGCGTAGCTTCGCCCGGTTCGTCTGCTACATCGAGGCGAACACGGTGCGCGACCGGCTGGACACGGTGGTTCCCGGCGAGTGGGACCTGACGCTGGAAATGCTTCCCGCACTTCCGGGGAATGAAGACTCAGATTCGGTCTGCGCGTTTAAGGCGCGGCTCCAAGTTCTGGGGGTGATCCGTGAGGACGTAGGAACAGGACGCGACTACAAGCAGGCGTCCACGGACGCGTTCAAGCGTGCGGCGGTGCGGTTCGGGATCGGACACGAACTCTACTCCTTTGAGCAGAACTGGGTCGAAGTCGACGGCGACGGCAAGTACGCCAAGCCGGTTGAAGACCCTGCACGGGCGTACGAGCGGCGGCACGGTAACGGCAGCACCTCCGGGAGAACGGCCATCGTCAGCCCGGCGATCGCCGCGGATGCCGCGTCCACACCGCACACGTCCAACGTGATCACTGATGAGGACGCTGTGAGTTGCCCCAAGTGCGGCGGGAGAACGTGGGACAACCGGCTCACCAAGCGGAATCCCAAAGCACCTGATTACAAGTGTCGGGATCGGAACTGCGACGGCGTAGTGTGGCCAGCGCGGCAGAACGGCGCGGGCTCCGATTCAGAGCACGGCGAGGAGGAGAGCGGCGAGGAGGGCAGCAACGTTGCCACCGGAGCGGTTCCGGCCGCCGAGAAGAAGGTTGTGCGTAAACCGCGGTCTGTGGCGACAGTTATGGCGGGTGATGACGACATCCCGTTCTGAGCTGTGTAGCTCTTGACGAAGCAGGTACGGATCCGGGCGCGTGAGCAATCTCACGCGCCCGCTTTGCATGCGTGCGCGGTTGCCGGCCCTGCGTTGTGTGTGCGTGGCACGCTCCTTCCACCGCTCCTCCACCGTGACCCATCGCACTCGCCGCTCCCGGCTCGTCATAGCGGTTGTTCTGGCACTCGTACCCGGATCAGCCTGCCGCAGTAAAGCGCCTGATGTCAACGGTGATACTGCCCTCGCGCGGGACCTGGCTGAGGTGCAGTTGCGAGGGATGCAAACGACGCCCAAGACGCTAGCGGACTCACAAGCGGTTTCCGTTGGAATGCGCCCGCTGAGTGACTCCGCGGCAGACGTGAACACCGAGGTAGTGGCCACATCACCGACGGCGTCCCCGCCGGCTAGAGTCCTCACCGGAGCAACGCCGACGCCCACCGCATCTCACACTGCGGCAAGATCCGCACGAGCCGCAGGATCGGCGACTGTTGAGCTGCCACGCGCTGCCGCGAGCGCCGGCCGGGATACTTCTGCCTCGGGCCCCTGCAGATCTCCGTCGCTGGCGAGCCAACGCGCGTGCATCGACGCGAATCTGGCCGTTTCTGACGTGCGTCTGAACAGCGTGTACGGTGCGCTGATACGGCAACTACGTCACAACGCAGGTCCCGGAGCCGGGCGTGAGCCACGCATGGTGCGCGGTCTACGATCGGCTCAGCGGGCGTGGATTGTGACACGCGATCAGGACTGTCTTCGCCGCACCAAGGGTGTTGGAGGGCCGCTGTGGGCACCGGCACGCTCCCGCTGCCTGGCCGAGGAGTCGGAGAAGAGAGCAGATGAGCTGGATGCCATGTTACGCGCGGCGACTGCGCACTAACCCAACGGTCGAGAGTCACCCGACGGGAATTAACGTGCAGTGATACAATGCTCGGAGCGGGACTCGAACCCGCACTCGGTTTTACCGAAAGGGATTTTAAGTCCCTCGCGTCTACCCATTTCGCCATCCGAGCAATGCTGCGTTCTTCCCCATCAGACTAGCTTCGACGATCTTAACTCATTCTGGGTTCAGCACTTACCTCCAACAAGCGAGTCCAATTTGTGCGTCCGTAGGAGTGCGTAAGAGTCCAGGCGAGTACAACGTTAACTCGTTAACTCAAAGCCTCTGCGTAACCTCGGGCGGCCGCCGCTCCTTCCCCGCTCCGACACAAGATATAGCGATCCCGGTAAGACCGCGAACGCAGGTCGGAGACCGGCGGGGGTTGCGGCGTAGCGAGGGCGATGCTGAACCGGTGGTGCCTGAGCCACGCAGCCGACTGGTAT
>JBPCQO010000197.1:0-5093 GCA_050998035.1 Gemmatimonadaceae bacterium
GAGTAACGCTCTGCACGGGTGGCGGGGCCAGCTCTGGCATGTCGATTCGGGTCGAAGGAAGGCGTACGGGCCAGCGGTAATATGATACCTCACCCGACGAATTTGCGCTCGAAGAATGAAAAGATGCGGGGTGGCGCGCCGAGGCGCATGCCGATTAGCTTACAAGGCTGTACCGATGGTGAATCGGGGTGTAGCGTAGCCCGGTAGCGCGCTTGCTTCGGGAGCAAGAGGTCGCCTGTTCAAATCCGGCCACCCCGACTATGAACGAATCGTTGAGCACTAATGAGTTACGAACCCGCTCCTGTCGGTACGCAGGGGCGGGTTTTGGTCGATGTTGCCATAGGGGGCCCAGGGCGGAGGCCTTCGCCCGCGTTAGAACAAGGATCGGAGCGCGCTACTAAACGGCTGCGCGTGATCGGAATTGGAGGATTAGTGGCGAACAGCGGCCATCCTCGACGTAAGGCGGCCGAGGGTCAGAGCGCGGCCGAGTGTCGAATCGCAAGCTATCGCGAGCGGTTCACAAACTACGCAGCGATCGTCAGAGGATCACGCGAAGGCGCAGCCATAGTCCCAGGCCTGCGGGTCCATATAGATCGCATCTTGTGTCCAAGGACGGCCGGTCGGAATCTCAACAACCTAGTAAGAACGCGATCTTGGTGATATAATTCTCATATATTATCCCTTCAGTGAGTGTTTTTCACAGTTGGTGAATCAGATGCTGACTTCCAATTTTGTTCTGACTGGCATGAGCGCTGGGTGATCGATTGGCGAAAGATTCTGTTATCAGTGAAGGCTTTTCACGCACGGTGACGTCTTTTCGTGGGCGACCACTCCCAGAGCCTGGAATACCGGTCGGTTATGCTGGTCTCATTAGCCGCTACGATCTCCAGCTACCTCTTCCGCCTCGGCTCGCGGCAGTGGCAGAGCGGCACCACCCTGAGTCGACCGGCGACTGGCTGCTGGTCACCCCTCGCCACCGCCCCGAGGAGACGCTCGCAGGACAGCTAGAATTTGCCCTCAAGTGGGAAGGAGTCGATCTCTCCGTCTTCCACGCGCTCACGAAGGTCGTCCCAGCCGGAGAATTTGAAGCGCTCGTCCTGGCAACGCCAACGGGGAGCTACACGCGTCGGATTTGGTTCTTGTACGAATGGCTCACAGGGAAGACGCTGGCCCTCCCGAATGCGCCCAAAGTCCGTGCTGTACCAGCGCTGAACTCAGCGCAGCAGTTTGCCCTTCTAAGGGGTACCGTGTCGACACGGCACCGTGTCATCAATAACATTCCGGGCACGCGCGCATTTAGCCCGCTCGTGCGCCGGACGACAGCGCTCAACACTATTGCCGCCAAGCAGTTGGATCTTCGTGCTCGCGAGGTCTTGGGTCGCACGCATGGCGACGTGATCGGGAGGGCCGCCGCATTCCTCTTATTAAGTGACAGCCGTTCGTCATTCAGCATTGAGGGCGAGCGTCCGTCTCGACAGCGCGCTGCGCGTTGGGCGCAGGCGATCGGGCAGGCCGGTGCCCGGCCCTTGAGCCTTGATGAGCTCGAACGCCTCCAGCAGATCGTCATTGGAGATGCCCGCCTCGTCCATCTCGGCTTGCGTGTCGACGGCGGCTTTGTCGGCGACCATGACCGCTTGAGCCACGAGCCCCTGCCCGAACATATCAGTGCACGTGCCGACGATCTCCGAGATTTACTAACCGGAGTTGTGGACTACGTGTCACGAGCTATCGCAGGAGAGCTAGATCCCATCGTTGCAGCGGCAACCGCCGCATTCGGATTCATCTACATCCACCCGTTCGAGGATGGCAATGGGCGTCTCCACCGATGGTTGATCCACCATGCGTTGGCCATTGCAGGCTACAATCCGCCCGGTGTGGTCTTTCCGGTAAGTGCAGCCATTCTACGCGAACTGGACAACTACAAGCGTGTGCTTGAATCGTATTCGAAGCCTCTCCTGCCGTACATCGACTGGGACCCGACCGTGACAGGCAACCTGACCGTCCTAAACGAGACGTCCCAGTACTATCGATACTTCGATGCAACTGCGCATACCGAGTTCCTGTATCAATGTGTCGCCACCACCGTGGAGCGCGATCTGCCTGACGAGGTCGCGTATCTCGAAGGTTACGATCGATTCGCGGCGCGGGTCCAGCACGTCGTCGACTTGCCGGCACGTACTGTCGAACTGCTTCACAGATTCCTGCAGCAAGGTCACGGGTGCCTTTCCCAGCGTGCCAGCGACAAGGAGTTCGCTGCACTGAGCGCGGAAGAAATACGCGCCATCGAGCATCTCTACATCGAGTGCTTTCCTCGAGAAAGTGTACTCACCGATCCAATCACGCAGTCACACACCACAGCAGACCAAGCCATACCTCCTTTGACCCCGCACTCCTTCACCTCGCGTCCAATCGCGCTCCAGCGTGAGCAGGTCATTGCCACGGCCCGGAAACTTGCCACACCGATCGACATACGCACTCTGATCGCAGCGGGAATTATCGCGAAAGCACGCGGCGCTTGGTACGAAGTACTCGACAGCACGCGATTGCCCGACCACGCCGCTGCGCAAATTCGAGAGGTCCGGTGGGAAGGCAGAGGGCCGGGAACGCAGCGACAGTTTGTGAAGATTCCTCCTCTCAGCAAAAGGGCCGTACGCCTCTATCGAGAACTCACGGGGGAGGATGCTCCACCTGCGCCTCTCGAACGCTAGGGCGGAGCAAAGCACCTCTCGCGTGTTTCCGCCAGACCATTCGAGGCTGCTCCGCTCTGAGCCGGTGGAGCTGACGGAGTTCGACTCGTGGTTGACCGCAATCGCGCAGCCTTCGTCTCGCAAGGCCAGGACCCATATCGCCAATCACGACGGTCATTGCATCACGCGCCTACCTTACAGCCAGTCCGAAAACCTGCTAATCGGATTGTTGCAGCGCAATGAGCGGACACGGGACGTGTCGCTGAGCGAGCTACATCTCCATCTTGCGTTCCCATGGGACGAGGAGTGCGCGAAATCTGTTGTGTGAGCTTCTGGTGCGGTCGACGACGCAGCGCCGTGGCTTAACTCGCACATGACCCAAGAGCGGTCGCTCTCCCTTCTGTGCGAATGTGCGGTACGAGGCGACGACATCGCATAATCTCCTCATCGCGTAGCAATCTTTGCCGGTTCAAAGCGGGGTAGGCCGCCGAGATGACCGCGACGAAAGTAGGCGGAGAAGGTCAGGCCGCGGTCACGGAGCCGCGAGCGAAGCGTTGGGATATTGGGCACACTCAGCGGGGCTAGCAATCGCTCAGCTATTCTCGTCCGCTCCGCGGCGATAAGAAACAGCGGAGCATCTCTCAGATAAAGGCAACTCCACGGCGCCCACTGCTTCCTGTGGTCAAGCTCCTCGGTTGAGAGAACTGAGCGGAGGAAAAGGAAGTAGTCAGCGGCCATGAACGCATGCATCGGCATTGCTTCGGCGAGTTCGCCTTCGGTATGACGCGTGTTCAACAGGTCGGCATGAACGGATACTCGGTTGAGCTCAAGCCGCGAGTTACGGTGATCAAGGAGAGTTACGAACTGTGATACATCGTCAAATGTCACTGCTCCTACTCCGCCGTCGAGCCCGTTCGGGACGATTAAGTCAGTATCCAGTAGGTCGGTAATAGTCTCCCACCGCTCCTCAAGGATGAGACCTGCGAACAGCGTTACGAAAAGCTCGTGGCCAAGAAACTTGTGGAAATCGAATAGGTACTCGTAGTATCTTCCGCTGAATCCTGACGGGGTGCTGTATCCTTCCAAGATACCTGAGAACCCCTGGTATATTGTGCGCAACGCATCCGACGCCTTGTGGGCCGCTAGAGCCTGTACGATGCGCGTGAACTCAGCTACAAGAGTCAATGTGCTCGCTAACGATGAGATAAGCTCTTCGTCAGGCTGATCGGATGGAGAGGCCGGTTTGAGTCGGTTCAACTCTGCTGCAACGCCTTGCATATACTGACGCCCGGCCGCCGCCTGATTCGGTCGCCCCTGCTCGACTATGCTCACCAGTATGTCACCCGAGGATGGGATTGGTGGTTCGGGTCGCACCTCTTCGTACTTTGCGAGAATTGTGCGCAGTTCAGACTCAAGCCTGGACTCAAGAGTCTTTTTGATGGCCGATCGATCAGCCGTCGACACAGGCAAGTCGTAGCCCACGATTCGCCGCATGCGTAGGTCGAACGGAAGAACCTCCGGGCCGCCGGTGGCCGTGTTCATCACCATCACCAAGCGATCAGTGCCGAGCGCCTTCTTTGCATAGCCTAATTCAATGAGCACGTTGGGGTTCGGAGTCGGTCGTCCTTCGATGCCGGAATTTATGATCGAAACGTCGCACACGAAGACTGCGGCAAGGTCGATTTTGCCAAAAATTGTTGCGGCTATATCTGGTGCGCCTGAGGCGCCGGCGGTATCACGATCGACGACTGGTTCGACCGCAAGCGAATCGTCTGTGCGAATCGCACGAACGGCGCGCTCAAGTGCCTGTTCAATGAATCCACGATTCGTGGAATTCGGCAGGTCGGACTGCCAAGAGTAAAATACGGTTGTCATGCGTAGAGAAGAGTTAGATAAATAATATTCGCGATATTTGCGCGTTCCTACCAAGTGTGCGCTCGCTAGTCCTGGACGGCCCTTTGACACGGTCCAACATCACCACTAGCGGTATCTCTAATCTGTAAGGAAGTAATGTCACTTCGGAAACCGTCTCTTCCTTGGTGGAGGCTAAACAGTCCGCACGCGCGTGAGGCGCCTAGAGATGGACCATGTATTTGAAGAACGTGCGGATGAGGGCAGTTACGCACGCGGCTGCCGCTAGCGCCCGTCCACGTCACAGCTTTCATCTGGGGCCGTTGGGGCCGGATGGATGCGAGAATAGGCGCGATTCGCTATCGCCATTCGCTCCACTCTGCGTGCAAACTCTTGTCATTGCATCACCTAGCGTTCATCGATGCTTCCCCACCCACGCTTCGGGAGCAAGAGGTCGCCGGTTCAAATCCGGCCACCCCGACTTATAAACGAAAACCCTGCGACGACTTATGTTGCGGGGTTTTTGTCTTTCCTGAACCCGCCGCAAGTTGGTGT
>JBPCQO010000201.1:0-2728 GCA_050998035.1 Gemmatimonadaceae bacterium
GCGGATATCGAAGCGGCCGTGACGACACTTCGCTTTCCAATCATCGCCAAGCCGGGCGATAGAGGAGTGGAATCCCGCCACACGTTTAAGACGCGTGCGTTCAGCGATGTGGAAGAGCTCCGAGCCGAATTCGCCCAGGACGCCGCGTTCGGCCGCGGGCTGCTCTTCCAGCGCTACCAGTCAGGCGATGGTGTGGGCGTTGAGATCCTGATGCGCAACGGCCTGCCAGTCGCTCATTTCCAGCATCGTCGTCTTGCGGAGCTCCCGGCATCAGGGGGCGTGTGCGTGTATGGAGTGTCCGAAACAGCGGACCCGATGCTCCTCGAATACGCGGTGCGATTGCTCAAGGAGCTGGAATGGGACGGCGTCGCCATGGTCGAGTTTCGCCACGACCGTCAGACCAACGAAACCGGGCTGCTGGAAGTGAACGGGAGATTCTGGGGGTCGATTGCTCTGCCCGTTATGTCGGGTGTCGACTTCCCATCGCTCGCGTGGCAGGCGGCGCAGGGACGCGAACCGATCACGCCAGTGAGCTATCGTGTTGGCGTACAGTTTCGCTGGACGGCTGGGGCACTCATGCGGTTTGCGCTGGCATTCGGACCGGAGCAGAGCGAAGGCTTCTCCCGATCCAGAGCGATGAAAGAGCTGTTAACGCAACTGCGCCCGGGGATTCGGTCTGCGTTGTGGGATCGGGATGATCCACAACCTGCGCGGCAGGAAGTGGCGGATGTTCTGCGCGGCTGGATCAAGAGCTGGATCAAGAGCGGCATCTCGGCGGTGGTACCGAAGCAGGTTCTTGCGACGGTGAAGACGGCACGAAATCTTCCCGCGGGACGTGGCAGCCATTATCTCCGGCGCCGGTTCGCGCGGGCGCTGGATCTCGCTCCGCGGCAACGACTCCCCAGCACAATCACTTCAGTCGTTTTCGTGTGCCATGGGAACATCATGCGCAGTGTGGCAGCGGGTCAGTTGCTGCTGGACGCGCTCGCGTCGGCCGGTATCACTGACGTGGTAGTCGAGTCCGCCGGCGCACATACCAGGGTCGGCAGTCTGGCCGATGCGCGGGTTAATGACGCCGTGCTCGCTTATGGTACATCGCTGGAGCAGCATCGCTCGCAGCCGCTCACGCGCGAGCTGGTGGATGGGTCTGACGTCGTTTTCGTCATGGACGACATGAACTATGTGGATGTGACCGCAGAGTATCCAGGCGCGCGCGCGAAAGTGCGAATGCTGCGAGGCGTAGAAGCGATGAGCGAGGACGGTGGTTACGCGGAAGCGGAGATCCCGGATCCGTATGGCCGAAGTACTGAAGCGGTCCGCTCGACCATCGCCAACGTTCACGAATCTGTTTTGGCGGTCGCGCGGGCGATTGTGCGGACGCGCAGCTCCGTTACTCAGCGGCGGGTGGGCTCCCAGACGGCAGCGCGCTGATTGGTCAGCACGCGGAGCCACGCGAGCACACCGGCCAGGTTGGAGGCGAGGGCAAACCCGGCGATCGTGATCAAGGCCGGTGCGCGACGCTCCCGTGGCCATCGCATTCCGATCACTCCCACTATGGTGCCGATGATCGCGACGCCGAGCACGGCGCGCCAGACGAGCGAGTGAACGCTCGCCGCGACCAGAGCGACGGCCGCAACGGGAAGGGCAGGATACACCAGCCAGCGACACAACTTGTGACTGAACAGCATCCACGCGAACGCGCCTTAGCGCGTGGGATTGAGCAGGTGTCGCTTGTACCACAACGTCTGCAGTCCACGCGCCATCGTGCGGATCTTGCGCCTATACTCCGATTGGAGCGACTGAGTGCGCGGTACCAAACACACAGCCGCGTTGACCGACACGGCACGGAAACCCGCTTCCCGCGCGATGAGCGCCGAGGCAAAGTCGCGGCTGAGTGACTCGGGGAAAGCGCTGTCGTACAGTGACTTGCGGATCCCATAGAAACAGCCGCTAGCGCCTACTATTGAGCCGACCCTCTTTTCCAGCGCACGAATGTCCATCTCATATCCCACATAGCCAGACTCTCCGCTGGTCTCACCCGAGCCCGGCTGGGCACCGGCAGCGCTCACACTGACGTCGCGTCCAGACGCCACGCCCACCAACGGGTCGGAGAACGCACTGACGAGCGCCTTCAGCGCATCTGGCAAAATCCGGATCGTCGCGTCGGTGTTGAACACTATGGCGCCTCGCGCCACAGCACCAGCGGCGTTCTCCGCCGCGCTCTTTCCACGGCGCGTGTCCAGGCGAAGAATCTCCACGCCCCGGTCCGCAAACTCGCGTACGATATTATCCGTGCCGTCGCTGGAGGCGTCGGAGATCACCAGTATCTGACGCCGCTCGGCTGGATAGTCCAGCGCCAGTAGAGCTTCGAGCGTCTGGCGAATGTTGCGCTCCTCGTTGTAACACGGAACCGTGAGCGTTATGAGCGGCCATTCCGCCCCCGTTGGGAACCCAGGCTGAGCATGCTGTGCGGGGGCGAAGAGTCGCAGGAGCATCGGGTATCCAATGTAGGCATACACGCCGATGACGATCGGGAGCAGGATGAGCGTTGCGTAAAGAGCGTTCACTTGCGACGGCGGCCTAGCATGAGAGGGAAGCGTACAGTTGCAGGTACCTGTCGAGCCACGGCTGTTCTCCGAACTCAGTAAGTAAACGTTGTCGTGCGGACCGGGCGCGTGTGGCCGCTGCCCCTCTGTCGTGCAGCGCCGAGCGGAGCGCGATGGCGAGT
>JBPCQO010000226.1:0-3585 GCA_050998035.1 Gemmatimonadaceae bacterium
CCCTTCTGACCGCGGAGCCGACGTATCTGGGACGCGTGCCGAGCTTCTACAGCGTGAATCTGTAACGCTGCGCTGAGCACGGCCTTGTTAGATGCGACGTTGCCCGCCTGTCCCTTATACGCCCGCACACCGGTGTCCTCGAACGCCTGCGCAACGGCAAGGAAGGTCGCCTTGTTCGTGAATACGTCGGGATAGGCGCCTTTTGCTGTGAAATCGAAGGCTGGCTTTGCAACGGGAGTGCTCGAGAAGAAGTCCGAGATGATGGTAGTCAGGAACTTCACATGTGCCGTTTCGTGCATGCTGATCTGTTGTACCGCGTTACTCTCGGCACCTGAAAACGCCTTTCCCAACTGAGTCAGTCCGGTGCGGTAGAACTCGTCCTCAAGATATTCGAGGGTGAGCGCGAAGTTGAGTGAGTCGAGGATGGAGGCCACTCCCTGTGCACCAGCTGTGCGAGCGGAGGCGGCGAGAACGATTGGCACGGCGGCACCCAGCGCAGCGATGATAGCCGACGTGGGCAGTGCGGTGCTCGGGCCCGAACCGCCTGCCATGACGCGCAGATCCGCGACCTGCAGTGCCGTGACCTGCAGCGCTTGGGTGTCGAACGTTGTTCGATGGTCTTTCATGACTTGGAATCTCCAGGCGAGAGTGAGCTTATGAGATGAAGCGGATGGACTCTTTGATGTAGAGCCCGGCGCCACCGAGGGCCTGACCGGAGCCCAACGCCTGGCCAGGCTCCAACGTCTGGTCCAGCCCCGACGTGCGATCCACAACGTCGTCGCCAGCGAAATCGCGACTTCCCGGATTCAGCAGGTCGCGAATCGTGGACGCATGGCGCGCCTCCACAGACACTATTTTGCCCGCGACACCGAGGTTGTTGAGGTCTTTGAGCAGCTTCCCCGCGCCGTTGTATGCGCCGACTCCGATGTCCTCAAAGGTCTTGGCTGTGCGCAGAATGCTCACGCGGTCGTGAAAGTTCACCATGGTGAAATCCACGGTGAGATTGGGGATCTTCGCAGTGCCGAGGACCTGTGCCAGGAAGTCGCGGTGAATGACCTCGTGATTGCGAATGTCTGTGAGGACGGTCTGCTCAGCGGTCGAGAAACCGGAGCCTGAGAACGCCTGCACGACCTGCGAGTAGTAGGCGGCCTCGAGCTGCTCCAGTGCGTACGCGTAGTTCAGCACTCCCGTGTCCTGTCCGATGTCGATCGTCAACTCGGCGGCTGGGTGGGTGGTTGGGGCCAACCCGCCGTCGCTGTTGTTGCAGCCCGCGAAGAGCGCTGGGAGAAAGACGGCGGTTCCGCCCAACGCCGCAATACGCAGAAAATCGCGCCGGGTGGTCTCCCTCCAAAGATCGTTGACGTGTGCGAACGTGACGCGGTTCATAGGTTCGTTGCTCATTGAATGCACTCCCAGTGAGGCGCACGTGGGATGTCGACGGGCGCGTGTGTCTTAGGTTGACGCATCATCGCGATGCCCCGGAGACGAAGATGATCGGGCAGTTGACTATGATTCCGGCCGCTGGAATTCCGCCGAGCGACGCGTTGCGCGGGCCCTGAGGTGTGGCGGAGACGAGCCAGCCGTCAGCGTACAGCTCGATCACGTTCAGGGGCGCAATCGTTTCGCGCTTGTCGGTCGTGATGCGCCGTACGATGCCCGCGTCGTATGCAGCCTGGGTCCACTTCACCGGATGCACATCCCAGAGCGGACTGTAGGCGGTCGCGTCGCAGAAGGCCGAAGGGTTGCTCGAGTCCTCACAACCCGCCTGCTCCTGGAAGATGTTCAGGGGGTCTCCCTCACCCAGAACCGCCGATTGCAGGCCCTGACGTTCGGGATTATTTGCGCCGCGCGGTCCGTTCACAATCGGAATCAAGGCTTCCCGCGCTGACCGGAATGATTTGTCATCACCAGGGAAGGGAGCGAAATTGAGGTTGGGCGTGAAGGTGCCCTGCTCAAGCGCTGAAAGATCGTGGTCCGATGTTTCGGTGCTTGAGTAGATAATTGAAAACCCTTCATAGAAGCCGTGAACGAGCTTCATCTTCACCTTCATGCCGATTGTATCCATGCTGATGACGCGATCGTGGAGGCCCGTCTTGTTTGCCAGATGCGAAGCGTTGTAGACGATCTTACCGTCGGTCGTTACGAGCGGCGTGTACATGGCGTCGCCAACCGAGCCCGGTACGGTAGACGGATCAAGGGGAAAGAGATCGCGCCCCGGCACCAGCTTTCTCACCGGTGAGAAATCCACGTTGCCCACAAATTTCAGGACCGGAAAGTTATTCGGGTTGGCGCGCCCTCCGGTCACGATCGTCGCCGTCTGCACCGCCTTCGTGCGCATGGCGTGGACGAGTTTTGGCGTCCAGTTGACACCCAGACGAACCGATTCGTCGACGTCGTTCGTTTCGGTGATGATGAAGTAGACAGATCCGCCGCTCGCATCCTGCCCGCGGTAGAGCGGAAGGACCCCGGTCGCGGCGGCAGTATCAACCTCGGTAGCGCTGGCGAGACTGTTGGGCAGCATTCGAGCTGCGCTGGCTCGGGCGGGCTCGGTGGTGTTGTCGCCGCACCCGGCCATCACGGCGCCAATTCCCAGCAGCACGAATGAACTGATCCTGTTGTGCATCGAAATCTCTGCGTGAGCGGGAGAATACTTGCCGTGGATATCGGCCGCAGCGCGCTCGCCGCTACGGCGCCGCGCTATGCACCCTACCATGCATGCAGAAAACCAGCTGCCTCATCCACTGATGAAACAGCTGGCGTCGTTTCTGTAATCTGTTACGGGAGTGGGGAAACCGATCAAACGATGGGGTAGTCATCCACGAGCCCCAATCGAGGAACTCCCACCCGGGAACTGCTGCTAAATCGCGTTGAGGCTACTCTGTGACGCACTGAGATTTGCGCGTACGATGAACGTTAGGAGTTCCAAGGCGGATTCGTCCGAGAATACACCCGCTTCCGGGATACTGCGCTTGCACAGGTCTGCCTCTAGTGCACGCGCCGGCCTGCGTTCGAGCATGCGCTTTCTAGCCAACTGTGTGACGTAGAGCGTGGCATCTGCAGGGAGCGCAGTGTAATCGTCTCGGCCCTGCACGAGCGCATGGAAACGGTCGTGCCTTGGATGTGGTGCGAAGATTACACGCAGCCGTTCTGCCAAGTCGGGGTCGGCTACGATAAAGTACACGTCGCTCTCCTCCAGACATATCCGTACACGCGTGTACAGCTCGCAACACATTGTGACGGCACAGACCGGACGGTTCAGCCGCTTGCCCAGCTCACGCGCACCCATAGCCGAGAACGTTGTGGTAACAATCAGATCCGGGACGCGAGTGGCATATACAGCCGCCCGAAGCGCGTCCGGATCGCGGAGGTCGGCCACACCGACGTCGAATCCATAGTTGCACTCCAGCTCGCGCGGAATTGACCAGAGCAAATCATCGCTCTCGGCCAACACGAGCGCACGCACCGGCACGGAACTGAGTGCACATCTGAGTGACTCTACGAACGCACGTGCAGGTATGTGTCGTCTCAGCGCGCCGCTTAACACGTTGGCCAACCAGGTAGCAGGCATCTCCGTGGGTTGCCACT
>JBPCQO010000232.1:0-2510 GCA_050998035.1 Gemmatimonadaceae bacterium
CTGCGATCTGGAGACACATCCGCTAGTTCTTCCAGTAACCGGTGCGGCAGTCTGGGGTTAGGCCTCTATATCGCGGAACGAATCGTTACCGCCCACGGCGGCATGATCGACGTCAGCTCTAGCGAGCATACGGGCACCACCTTCACTGTTCATTTGCCGAGGTGAGGCAAGCTGAATGAAGGTGCACGCCGGATGATGGCTTGGCCCGCTTCCGGTTCGGTGGACACACGGCTAAGCTACAAGTTCCTAGACCCGGGCTTGCTGCTCGAAGTCGATAGGCCCATCGGCTACGGATGGTCTGTGACCGCTTGGAACCTCATTGTCCGCCGTCCGGAGACGGTGACGCCTGCTGACGTCCGCGGATACAAACCGTTTCATCCGGAGTCCCTCATTTAGATCGTTCATTCAAAGGCCGCGACGCCGAGGGCCAAGCTTGGGTGGAATTGAGACGGACGCACTTTTCGCTTCAATGCAGGCTGCACCGCTGGGTGATGCCGGACTCGTGCGATGGCATTTACCGGGGCTAGTAGGTGCGTCGCACCTGATTCTCTGGTTGGACGCCTTGCCAGAAATTACGAGAGCCTCGCTGAGCATCTTGGGGTGAACTTACGAAACTCGGGGGATCTCTTACGAAAGAACGCGACAAACCACAATCTCCCTGGCCAGTAATTGATCTGTTGATATTTGGAATCACGGGCTACTGCACGCTGTGAACGAGCAGGAGAGCCCCATCGGTCAACCGATGGGGCTCTCCTGTTTTTCTTCCCCGGGCGTGCACCCGCGTGGCGAGCGCCAACCGCAGCAGTCAGCAAAATTGATCCAGAACGCATGGATCGCTATGGCAATGTGCTCACGACAATCGGGTAGTTCTCGTGCCGGCTCCAATCCTCGAAGGAGCCATCGTACAACCGCACCGGAACGCCAAGCCTTCGTAGCTGCACATAATCCACGCTCGCCGTCTGGCCGATGTGGCAGTAGACGATAACCGGCCTATCCAACTGAACGCCAGCGGCTGCGAATCGAGCACGCGCCAGTTCGGGCGCGAGATAACTGTTGGTCACACTATCGGCCAGCGTCAGGAAATAGACGTTGTGCGCGCCCGGAATGTGTCCGGCTCGTGCCGCGCTGTGGCCTCGCGCTGTTCCGGTATAGAATTCGGGCGCGCGCGCATCGACAATCGCCATACCCTTGTCGGCGAGGTGGGTCATCACGTACTCACCGTTTGTTACCGCATCGGTGCGTATCCTCACGTGAAGGCTCCCGCGAGTAAAGTTCGGCGACATGGCTTCAACCACTCCGCCGGCGGCTTTCCACGCATCATATCCGCCGTCCAGGATGTGCGTACGATTTCCAAGTCCGAGATAATCGAGCGTGACGTATGCCCGCGCGACAGGGCTCAGCCACTTGGATGTGCTGTAGAGCACGATTGTGCTCTTGTCTGAAACGCCGCGGCTTTCAAGTAGGCGGCGGAGAGAATCGGCCGGTACGAGTTCCATTGTCAGGCTACCGTGAGTGCCGTCGCCGGTGGAAAGGGAATGGAAATCGAGCGATCTCGCGCCGGGCACGTGGCCGGATCCATAGGGATCCGGCTCGTCCATGCCTGGCATTGTGAGATCAAGGACGACGAGATTCGGATCGTTGATATGCGTGCGGAGCCATGCGGCCGATACGACGATGTCGGTCGCGGGTGTCGGACGGCTCACTGGACGGCTTACCGGCGCGATCGCTGAAAGGGCTGATATAAGTAGTAGTTGAAACATGATCCTACTCCTGGTGATGTCCTGATGGGATGTAGAGCGTCAGCGATAATAATTCCCCTTCTATCGAAATCCCCGCCACGGCGAATGGGACAAAGCGTCCGGTAGAGGCGATGAGTGACGCCTGGCTGCGACGAACGCATACCGCGATCGTACTGCGGTTGTATGCGAATCATGGTACCCATATCGCAGCTGCAGTCAGGCCGCATTTGGACTCTTGCGGGAATAACGCCGCGGCCTTACTCGTACTGTATGCGCATTATTGTCGTCGAGGACGAGCCGATCGCACGCGAAGGACTCTGCGCTCTTCTTGCTGCGGAACCGGCCGTGGAGGTCGTGGGCGCATTCGCAAGCGCGGATGCGGCCCGTCGCGGCGTTCGTGCCACTCTTCCTGACGCGATGTTCGTCGATATCGAAATGCCAGGGGAAGGTGGCGTTGAACTTGTCCGCTCGATTCCGGGTGCATTACGTCCATACGTGGTTTTCGTCACCGCGCATGAGAACTACGCGGCGAACGCATTCGACGTCGACGCGGTTGATTATGTCCTCAAGCCGATCGAGGAGAAAAGGCTTGCACAGGCGGTTGAGCGCGTCCGCCGAGCGATCGAGACGAACGCGCGAGCGCAAGCACACGCGCGATTGACTGAAGTGATAACTGAAGCAATCGCCGGCAGCAATCACAACAGCGTTCCCACCGGAAGCCGCCATCTGACTCGAATCTCAGCACGCGTGGGCGAAAGGCTTGTGGTCGTG
>JBPCQO010000285.1:0-5057 GCA_050998035.1 Gemmatimonadaceae bacterium
GCTTCACCGTACGCACCCAGGTTCTTACCGGGATAGAAGCTGAAGCATCCGACGTCTCCGATTGATCCCGCACGACGGCCCTTATACTCGGCTCCATGGGCTTGCGACGCATCTTCGATGACACTCAGGCCACGCCGACTTGCGATCTCCATGATCGGGTCCATGTCGGCCATCTGTCCATACAGGTGCACCGGTATAATGGCTTTGGTGCGGGAAGTAATTGCAGACTCCAGTCTGCTTGGATCCAGGTTGTATGTCTGTGGATCGACGTCGACGAACACGGGCCTGGCACCGCAGAAGCTGATTGCTTCCGCTGTGGCAATGAATGTGTTGGGCGTGGTGATTACTTCGTCGCCCGCACCAACACCGAGCGCGAGCAGCGCGGCCCAGAGTGCATCAGTACCGTTACCAACGCCGATTGCATGCTCGACGCCACAGAAGGTCGCAAAGGCCTCCTCGAATCGCTGAACGAACGGGCCTCCAGTATATGCTCCACTCTCCAGAACACCTTCAATCCCCGCACGGATTTCATCCTTGATCGTTAGGTACTGCGCCCGGAGATCGAGGAAAGGAACGGGAGTGACAGACCTTACTGGCGCCTGAACCGGTGCCCCGAACACGTTCGATTGTGGGGCGGATATGGTGGTCATATTATCTCCTTAGCGGTTGAACGCGATGGACTGAAGGCGCCTTCGGTTTCCGTCGGACGGTCTGGTACTGGACGAAGCGGACGTGCTGGGTTGCCGGCAACAATCATGTAAGGAGCAACATCTTTCGTAACGACACTACCGGCTCCCACGATGGCTCCTTCCCCGACAGTAATTCCGCACAGCAGCGTAGCTCCCGATCCAATCGATGCTCTGCGCCCCACATGCGTTTCCAGGCACGTCCAGTCGGCATCGGTCTGGAGCGTACCACCCGACGTCGTCGCTCGCGGATACATGTCATTTGTAAAGGTCACGCCATGTCCGACAAAGACGTCGTCCTCGATCGTCACGCCCTCACAGATGAACGTGTGGCTCGAGATCTTGCAGTTATTCCCAATTCGGCTCCCCTTCTGGATTTCCACAAATGTTCCGATCCTGGCGTCGTCTCCAATTGTGCAACCATACAGGTTGACGAAGTCTCGAATCGCGACGTTCCGGCCAATGCACACGTCGGCCGCTATTCTTTGCGTTTGAGATATTGTTGCTGTGGCATTCGTCTGTTCTTCAGTCATTTGTCAAGTTCATGTCTGACGTTCATGCAACCAGCTCCTGCGTGATGTAGCGCTTCAGATCAGGCGCACGCAACGCCGTGCCTGGCAACTTCTTCGTAAACCGAAGAGATGCCACTTCAGATATGTTGCGCAGTACTACGAGTCGGCCAAGCTCGATAAGACGTCGGTCAACTGCGGGTATGTCACCAGCAAACATCGTTATGGCGGGCGTCCCGAGCACCGCTGCTTCGCGGTTCATCGTCCCACCAGCGCTGATTACCACGTCCGAGATTGCAATCAGGTTATTGCCGTCGACTGCGCTGTCCGGGACACGTAGAGTCGGAAAACGCGCTCCTATTTCTCGCCGCTGTTGGCCGGTACGCGGTAGCGCGATCACAGTCAGCTCGTCCATCCGAGCGAGGCGCTCGAGCAAGACGTCGAAGACAGGATTCGCGAACCTGTGATACGCAGCCATGGTGGCCGGTGGCCGCACCGTCACAATGATCGTCCCTTCCGGCGACCAGTCATCCGGTAGACCGCACGCCTCCGCCAGCTTCGCCGGAAAGAATGGATTCGGCGTAAAATCCGACAGATATACCTGCTCCTTATAACCAGGGTACTTCACCACCCTTGACAGCTTCGCCCCAAAACGCAAAAGCGCTTCGTCAGGAAAGCTCTCCGGCACAAGCACCTTGTGCGCCAGTCGAAATGCGAGGTGATTCGCTGGTTGGCCCTCATAATCCATGAGCGTTACAACGCGTGCACCGGTCACCCGGCCAGCGATAATCTGCGTGTAGGAGTTATGGCTGACAGCCACATCGAATTCCTGCTTTCGTGCGAGCGCACTCAACGCGTATGATCGCGATGCAAGGTTGATCAACTTCTCCACGCGGCCACTCCCGCCATGCGTGCCGATCACGGTTCCGTCGATCTCTGCCCGTTTCGCAAGCGGAAGCGTCTGCGCAAAATCACGAAGCGTCACAGTGACGGAATGCTGATTATTTCCCAACTCACTCATTATGGGCAGGAAGAAAGGCACGTGTGGCGAGTTCGCGAGATCGATCCATACATTCATAACTCGCACTCAAGCTTGCGTGCGGCAAAGGCGGTCCCTTCAGGTGCCATTGGTCCCAGTCGCGGCAGGTACCGGTCCCGCCAATCACAGACGCGGCGGCGGAGAGCCACGCGGAGTCTACCAACTACGGCAGCGCGGCGAGAACCGACAACAGCTCCATCCTCCGTGCAACCACCTACGATGTTACGTCGCGCTATTCGCACCTGAATCCGTTGCCCCGGAGCAGCCGTCGCTCGTACCGTTATACAGTTCTGCTGTGTTTCTAGCCGGCTTGGAACTCCGTTAATGGAGACGTGGTAAGAATCGGCATCGACATTGGCACGAAGGAAAGTGAATTCCCGACTCTCGCTCCCGCGGTTCACTATGTCGACTTCTCCAGACAGCATCCAGACCTGTGTTTCCCCAGCTCCGGCGTCGCGCTTGAGATACAGAGATCGGGCAATGCCGGTCAGGTCGCGCCACTCGGCATTCAGGTGCCGAATCCTCGCGACGTGCTCTTCTAACGCCGCCAATGGTGACGCGAAATCGCGTTCGTGCCCATACAGCAAGATCGGCTTACCAAGAAACGCAGCGAGCTCAGGCACCACGTCTGTCGGCCACCAGCGCTGCATCAACGGGAATGATGCATTCGTGTCGTCTGCTGGTCGGAGTCCAAAGTCGAAGCGGACCGGCCGGGAGGCGCCCGATGGCACGAGCTGCCGGTTCGCACTCGCGAGATATCCGCTGCGCTCCAGCTCAAGAATGGCATCCACGGATCCGATCCCGTGTGGAAATATCATGACGGGTGAGAAACTGAGCCCGGTCCGATGTGCCAGCATCTTCATGCGCACCAGAGCCTCGGCGACTGACGCTCGCTGACGTGAGATACGCCGCGTCGAAGTCGTGTCATCCAGCTGCGTGGGAGCCGCCCCAAATTCGTAGCCGTCGTGATCGTTGCCATGCACAGCCAGAGAGAGATACTGCGGCGCGTCCGCGAACATAGCCTCCATGTCGCGTTCAGTTCGGCGATAATTCCACGGAATGAACGCGATCGTCGTATGGTACCCGACAGCTCTCATTGAGCGGAGCAGTGCATTGTAAGAGATGCGCCCGTACGGCTCTACGAGATTAGGATCGTCTATGGTGAAGTTGGCCGTCACCTCGTTCCGGTGCCAACACCGTTCCCGTGCACCAAGCCGTACAAGCAGCAGCGCAGTCAGAACAGCCGGACAGACACGGTCTGGATCGATGTCACTCGTACGGGTGAATGGAGTGTCTGCAACCAGTACAACTCGTCCGGCTTGAGGCGAGCTCACGCTCTCTCCAAAGTCGGACATGAGCACGTAAGGACAGGCGCTATCCCGATCGTCCATCCCTGCGATGAGCGGAAGCCAGCCGGAGTCTACTGCCGTGGATATATCGAAGTACGATGGCGGAGATTCCGTAGGCCAACTCCATGGAATACATGCGCCTGCGAGCAGACCGGTGATGTGTGATGTCCGTGATGGCACACAGTACCCATGGCCCTCACCTGATTGCCTACGCATGCAGATACCTGCGTCTGGCGCCAATGCCCTGAGAAGGTCAGCGTGAGCGGCGCAAGCATTTTGCAACCCCAACAGCACAACAGTTGCGTGTTGTGTCACGCTCGACAGCGTCCATGTTGCGATTTCTTCGATGTCCTGACTTGCTACATCCGTAATGTCCAGTACGCACCAGTCGCCACTGCTCACTCCGATAGTACGGTTGAAATCCTCTACATCGGTCGCGCACAATCCGTGAAACTCTATGGCAGCTTCCATTAACGCGAGTAGCTCACCCGGTACAACAAGCTGCATCGCACGCTGCGGTGCGGTAGTGCTACGACACCGGATAAGCCGCACATTATGTGACAGCTTCATTGCGTTACCGTCGTCAGTCCAGCCCGTGCGCGAGAGTGCGGCTTTGAGATCTCCAGGCGTTCGGAGCGGAGGAGAAGCACAATTGCCACAGTCAGCGCGACAGCACCGCCGACAAACCCGCAATATGACGCGCCGAGTGCTCCGAACATGTTTACTAGTGGTAGGGCAAGCACTAGCTCCGCTATCACTCCGATCGCGATACTCCACGTGTACACCGCGGGCCAGCCGCGCCCGGTGGAATACGTGGTGATGAACGAGTACAGGCTGAAGATGGCTGTGCCAAGTACGAGGCCTGGTAGCAGCGGAGCGGCCGCAGCATATCTACTCGCGAATAGCGCACGCACCACCCACGGGCCGACGGCGACACTCAGGCCCACACCAATCACTGCAACCGCCACACCGCCCGCGAGTATCCATTTCAGTGCACTACGTGCCTCCGACTGAGAACCCCGGGACGCTAGTGGCAGAAGCACAGCGTTCGCTGCTGCGGGGAATAGCAGGACTACGGCCGCGAGTGTCTTGGCAACGCCAAACCGTCCGGCTACATCGCCTCCGATCTGATGCACAACGAGCAGTGTGTCGAAGCCAATCCAGACCATGTATGCTAGCTGCGCACCCACCAGGGGAACACAGAACGCGGCCAGCTCGCGCACGTTTCTCCTGGACTCCCCTCGACTCCGCAGTTTGCTGACGGTAGTTGCGCGCCTTGGCAGCTTTGCCAGGAGAGGTGCCAGGACACATGCCGCGGCAACTGCACTACTCAAGGCAAACATGGCCACGAATGGAGCAATCCGTGGCGCCTGTACAAACCACGCATACACGACCGCGGCAAGTAGCTGACCCACGTTCATCGTGATGTAAGCGGCAGCCAAGTAGCGCGGGCTTTCAACGGCTTTGGCGAGCG
>JBPCQO010000092.1:0-20559 GCA_050998035.1 Gemmatimonadaceae bacterium
ACGGTGCGCGCCATGAAGAACATGGGTGCCACCGACCTGCGGCTCGTTCGGCCGTGTGAGTACACGCCGTACCGTCTGGAAGGCATCGCGCACCAGACGAGCGACGTCATCGAGCGCATTCGCCACTTCGATACATTGGACGAGGCGATCGCCGATTGCACCCTCGTCGCTGGTTTCACCGCACGTCGCCGAGCGGCCAAGCGCGCGCTTACCGACGCGCGGGCCGCGGCTCCGCAGATTGTGAACGCGGCGCTGGCCGGCGGCACCGCGGCACTGATGTTCGGCCGCGAAGATCATGGCCTTCCGAACGACGCGATGGATCGCGCCCATCTCGTTGTCACGGTCTCCACCACCGATCACAGTTCGCTCAATCTCGCGCAGGCCGTGTTGCTCGCGCTATACGAGCTGCACCTGAGCGCGGCCGATGCAACGCGTACGCTCGCTCCGCCCCGGCGCGATGCGCCACCAGCCACCGCCGCCGATTATGAACTGGTGTTTACGGATGCGGAGCGTGCGCTGGAGGCCGTTCAGTTCTTCAAGACTCGCCATCACGACCGGATTATGCGAAGCGTACGGTCGCTAACATTTCGCGCCTCCCCCGACACTCGCGAGATCGCGCTGCTTCGTGCAATGTCGATTGAAGTGCTTCGTACCATCGAACGCATCAAAAGCGGCCTTGCATCGTAGGCCGGTGCGCGCGATTATTCGCGCACCTCTTGGCTTGTGAATAATTTCACAAAACCGAGCGTTTCATTCGACTTTAACTCGATTAGCGGATGGCGTTGAGAAGGAAGTGGCTTGCCGTGCCGGGGTTCTTTGTAATCGCCGCGGCCGCCACGATGCTATCGGCCTATAGCGGCGCCTCGACGTCGCAGGGCGCAAGCCCGGAACAACCAGTTCATTTTCCTCACCCGCAGCACGTGCAGGCGCTGAAGATGAACTGCCTCTACTGTCACTTCGCCGCCAATAAATCGCCCGACCCTGGCATGCCCGCAATGAGCACCTGCATGGGCTGCCACAATTTGGTCGCGACCAACAAGCCGGAGATCAAGAAGCTCGCCGCGTACTGGAACCGGAAGGAGCCCGTGCCGTGGGTGCGCATTCACAAGGTCCCCGAGTACGTCCACTTTCCGCATATGCGACACGTGAACGCGGGCGTCTCCTGCCAGACGTGTCATGGTAGCATTCAGAACATGAAGCAGGTTTCCCAAGCATCATCGCTCAACATGGGCTGGTGTGTGAGCTGTCACATAGGTCAGTCCAATCCGCCATTCCGTGCGCGATACGACTGCTCCACCTGCCACTACTAGGCCCCGTATGAGCACCGACACGGAATCCACATCCGACACGAATGACGGCCTGGCCAATACCGTCAAGCGCCGGGACTTCTTAAAGATCGTTGGCGCCGGAACGGCGGTCGCCGCATCCATAGGATGCAGCACCGACCGTATCGACAAGATCATCCCGTATCTCGTCTCCCCAGACAACACTGTACCGGGCGTCTCCACCTATTACGCCACCACGTGCCGCGAATGCTCGGCGGCGTGCGGCGTGGTCGCGGAGGTGCGTGACGGGCGCACCATCAAGCTCGAAGGCAACCCGGCGCACCCGCTCAACCGTGGCGCGCTGTGCGCCGCGGGCCAGGCCGCCCTGCAGGGGTTGTACAACCCCGATCGCTACCGCACGCCGATGATCCGGAAAGGCGGCAAACTGGTTCCCGCAAAGTGGGACGAGGCGTTACGTCTCTTCTCGCAGAAGCTCGGCGAGACGCGGAGCCGGGGACAGGCTGGGAACGCGGTATTTCTCAATCAGCACGAATCCGGTTCGTTCCCGGTATTCCTGGACCAGTGGCTGGCCAATTACGGAATGCCCGCTCACGTCAGCTACGACGCTGGCGCCGATGCCGCCGCGATGGCCGCACATACCGCGGCTTACGGTGTGGCATGGCCGCGCTTCGATTTCAGTGCAGCGTCGTTGGTTGTGTCGTTCGGTGCCGACTTCCTCGAGAACTGGGGAGGCATGGTCCCGCAGCAACTGGACTGGGCCGACGCGCGCGCCAAGCTGGTCGGTGCACCGCGCATGATCTATGTCGGGCCCCGCCGGACCCTCACCGGCCTCAACGCCGATACGTGGCTCGACTGCAAGCCCGGGAGTGAAATCGCCATCGCGCGCGCTCTCGCCGGTGAGATGCCGGTCGCTCAGGCAGCGCAGGCCAGCGGCGTGAACGCGACGCGACTACAGGAAGTCGTCACCGAGTTCCACTCCGCGCGCCCGGCCCTGGTGCTCGCATCGGGGAACACCGCCAACGCCGTCGATCTGCTCAACGCCGCGACGGCGCTCAACCGCAACTCTGGCGCTGTCGGCACGGTCATTCTCCCCGATCAGGCAATTACAAGCTTCGAGGGGATCGCACCGTCAGCTCAGCTTCGGGCCGCTACGGAGCGGATGAAGTCAGGTGCCGTGTCGCTCTTCATGGTGCGGGGCGCCAATCCGGTGTACTCCACCCCCCGAGCTGCTGGCTTTGCGCAGGCCATGGCGAAGGTCCCGTTCAAGGTGTCCTTCTCCAGCATCATGGACGAGACCAGCGAGCTGTGTGATCTGATCCTCCCGGATCACCACGCCCTCGAGCAGTGGGGCGATTCGCAGCCGATGCGTAACATCATCGCGCTGCAGCAGCCCACGATGGACCCGGTCTTCGATTCGCTCGCCACGGCTGACGTGCTCATAAAGGTTGCGCGCACCGATCCGGCCAACGCCGCCAAGTACCCACAGCCCGACTACCGCACCTGGCTCTTCACGCGCATCCCTGGTGGTGAGGCCGCAATCGCAGCCGCCCTCCCGAAGGGCGTCATCCCGGGAACGCTTCCGGCCACCACAGCCGTACCTGCGCCGGTACCCACCCGTGCCGTGTCCCCCGCCATCGATGAGACGCAGGGAAACATGTACCTGGTGGTGTATCCGCACCCTGTGATCGGCGATGGCCGCGGCGCCAACAAGCCGTGGCTGCAGGAGTTGCCCGACCCCGTCACCAAGATCTGCTGGCAGACGGTGGTCGAGATGCACCAGCTCACGGCCGAGAAGCTGGGCCTTGGGAACAACGATCTCGTGACGGTGAAGACCGCGTCCGGGTCGCTCACCGCGCCAGTTTACATGTATCTCGGTATTCGCCAGGACACGATCGCCATTGCTGGCGGTCGGGGCCACGTGAACGCCGGCAGGTACGCAAAGGCCGGCGAGAAGGCGCTGGATCTGCTGCCCGTGTCGGAGAATGCAGCCGGCGGCCTCGCCTACATCACCACGAGAGCGCAGGTGACCAAGGCTGGCGGCTCGGTGTTGCTCGCAACCACCGAGGGCTCCGCGCGGCAACACCTGCGCGACATCGCGCGCGCGATCCCGGTTGGCGAGCTACAGGGCGTTAACCGCGCCGGCGAGACGCCTGCGGAGGGGCTTCGCGTTGCGGGCGAGACGGAGGAGCTGCTCCCCGGTGACGCCTCACACGAGTTCCTGCCGGGACTTCGCTCCCCTGTCGCCAACGATGCCCAGGGTCAGCTGGGTGATCCCAACTCCAAGAACAAGGGGATGTACGACCCCGATCACTGGGGTAACATGGCCAAGCGCCGCTGGGCCATGGCCATCGACCTTGCCCGCTGCACCGGCTGTTCCGCCTGCATCACGGCTTGCTACGCCGAGAACAACATTCCGACCGTTGGAGCGGAGTGGCAGGGTGCGCAGATCCTCCCCGACCGTACCGGTTTCGGCGCAAATATCACTCGCAGTCGTGAGATGACGTGGATTCGTCTGGAGCGCTACTACGAGGGCGGGGAAGACGGCGGCCCCGATTTCGATACCCGCTTCATCCCCATGCTGTGCCAGCACTGCGGCAACGCGCCGTGCGAGCCGGTGTGCCCTGTTTACGCCACGTATCACTCGCCCGACGGTCTCAACGTGCAGGTGTACAACCGTTGCGTCGGCACGCGCTACTGCTCCAACAACTGCCCGTACAAGGTTCGTTACTTCAACTGGTTCGGTTACGGCGAGCCGCACCGTCCGCAGTACGCCTTCCCAGAGCCGCTCAACTGGCAGCTCAACCCGGATGTCACGGTGCGTGGCAAGGGCGTGATGGAGAAGTGCTCCTTCTGCGTTCAGCGCATTCGCGAAGCCGAGAGCCGCGCCAAGCTCGAAAACCGACCGCTCAGGCCGGACGAGTTCACCACGGCGTGCGCTGAGGCGTGCCCGTCCCGTGCGATCACCTTCGGCGACGCGGCGGATGAGAACTGGTCAGTTTCGCGCATGGTGCACGACCAGCGCGCATATCACGTCTTCGAAGAGCTCAACACTTTTACCGCGGTCGTTTACTTGAAGAAAGTGACCCATCCAGCGCCGGCGTCCCCGCCGGTTCAGGCTTAGGAGGGCGACCATGGCGACCCAAGCGAAGCCCGTCACCGACGTCGAGCTCCTCCGCCGGCCCAATCTGCCGAGCGCCGACGTGCGGCTGCCGGCAGTCAGGGATTACGAGCAGGTCGATGACGAGATCACGGCGACTCTGCACCCCACCGTCGCGTGGTTCATCGGACTCGGGATAGCGATTTTCTTCCTGCTGATCGGTGCGTTGGCGTGGACCTACCAGATCTACAGTGGCCTCGGCGTGGCCGGGTACAATCCGCCGATCATGTGGGGCGTGTACATCGTCACCTTCGTGTTCTGGGTGGGTATTGGACACGCGGGAACGCTGATTTCGGCAATTCTGTACCTGTTCAGAGCTGGCTTCCGGACTACGATCTACCGATGTGCCGAAGCGATGACGGTGTTCGCGGTCATGACCGCCGGACTGTTTCCGATTCTGCACCTTGGCCGTCCGTGGAAGTTCTTCTGGCTCATACCGTATCCAAACTGGCGCTACATCTGGCCCCAGATGAAGAGTCCGCTGGTGTGGGACGTGTTCGCCATCCTCACGTATCTCACCGTTTCGGCGACCTTCCTGTACATCGGTCTCATTCCCGATATCGCGGTCCTGCGCGATCGGGAGACGAACCCGCTTCGCAAGCAGATCTTCGCAATGCTTTCGCTCGGCTGGCGCAACAGCGATCGTGAGTGGCGGCATTTTGTTCGGGCGTATCTGTTCCTGGCGGCCTTCTCGACTCCACTGGTGCTGTCGGTGCACTCGGTGGTGTCGTTCGACTTCGCGATGTCGCTCGTTCCCGGCTGGCACACCACCATCTTCCCGCCGTACTTCGTTGCGGGCGCCATCTATTCCGGCGTCGGAATGGTCTTCACGATCATCATCCCGCTGCGCAAGTGGTTCGGGCTGAAGCACTACGTCACCATAAACGACCTCGACGCAGCCGCCAAGCTGGCGCTGTTCACGTCGCTTGTTGTGGGAGTGGCGTACATGAACGAGTGGTTCGTTGCATGGTACAGCGGCAGTCCGGCGGAAAAGCAGTTCTTCGCCAATCGCATCTGGGGTCAGTGGTGGTGGGCGTCCGCCATCCTGTACACCTGCAACATGGTGCTCCCGCTATCGCTCTTTTCGCAGCATCTGCGTCGCAACACCACGTGGCTCTGGTGCCTGTCGATCTTCATCAACATTGGCATGTGGTTCGAGCGCTTCGTGATCGTGGAGCCGTCGCTGTCGCACGAGTTCGAGCCGTGGCAGTGGGCCACGTATCATCCCACCTGGGTGGACTACTCGATCCTGATCGGGTCGTTCGGATGGTTCTCGATGTGGTTCCTGCTCTTCATCAAACAGCTGCCGGTCGTCGCCATTTCGGAAGTGAAGGAGATCGTGAAGCCGCGACTGCGACAGGTTCACCTGCGCGGTGTCGATGTGACGGGTCACCACCTGCCATTTGAGCAGGACACGCCTGGGGAGTTCGACTGATGCGCGGCGTTATCGGAATGTTTCGCGAGCTGGACTCTACCATCGAAGCTATATCCGCGCTCAAGGAGCGGCCGATGGGTGAGTTTACCGTGTACACGCCCACACCGCGGCACGAGATCGAGCACGCTATCGACGCCGCGCCGAGTGCAGTGCGCCGCTTCACTCTCATCGGCGGTCTTTTGGGCGTGACATTCGGCTACTGGATTGCCATCTGGATATCGGACTACTGGCCGCTGGTGGTGGGCGGCAAGGCCATCGCAACGTGGGTTCCGTACACCATCTTCGGTTTCGAGGTAATGGTGCTGATCGGGTCGCTCTCTACCGTGGCCGGTCTCTTCGCCAATGCACGTGTTCCAAGAATCACTCACACTGTTGGCTACGATCGCCGGTTCAGTCACGGTGACTATGGCATATGGATCGAGCCTTCGCCGGACCGGCTGCAGGAAGCCGAGCAGGTGTTGCGCAAAGCTGGAGCGGTGGAGGTGCGGGTTGAACGCTAGAACCATTTGTGCGCTTCTGACGGCCGCCCCGCTCGCACTGAGCCTCACTGGGTGCGAGTGGTTCACCGACTTCAAGCGCCAGCCATCGCTCAGCACCTGGGAGCCGACTCATTGCGACGCGAGGCTGGACGTGTGCAACGACAAGCTGCCGTCGCGCGGGAACCCGCTGTACTCCGTGTCGGTGTACGGCACGGCGCGCGCCGGTTTCGAGACGTCGTACAACCCGCTGCCGGCCGTAATCGATTCGATGTCCAACATTCCCAACCCAACACCCATATCGGCGGCGTCGCTCGCCAACGGTCACAAGTACTTCGCCATCAACTGCGCGGTGTGCCACGGCGACCGCGGCATGGGTGACGGGCCCGCCACCAAGTATGGTATGATCGGCATCAATCTCACGGCCGATCTCACAAAGCGCCGCACCGACGGGTACATCTTCGGCATGATCCGCAACGGCCGCGGCGCGATGCCAACGTATAACCGCATCGAAGAAATGGATCGTTGGGACGTGGTGAATTACGTGCGTGCGCTGCAGGGCACCGCGGCCATGCCGGTTGGCGTCGGGCCGCTTGCGGTGCCGGGCGTCACGGGGCGGTGGGTACCGGGGGCGACGCTCGATGCGCCGACCCGGCCGGCGCCGTTCGTTCCGCCAGCACAGGGGAGCGCTAGGGCATGGTATCCCAATGGCGGATCCGCTCCGCAATCGGATCCGCGCGCGCCGCGCGTGGGCCCGCCACTCCCTGACTCAAACGTGTACAAGACTGGCATTCCAAAGGTCAATTCCGAGGGCGGTATTCGATGAGCGGGCACGATGGGGAGCACATCATCACCCGTGAAGAAATCATCGACGGGACGCAGACTCCCATTGCCGGGTGGGTTCGCGGCGTATGCGTCGTCCTCGCGGTGGTGGGCGCGTTCACCTTCCTGTGGGGCGCCGTTGTGGGCGCCGACAGGGCTTGGCAGGCGCTCCACTTTAACTGGCTGTTCTTCACGTCTGTGTCATCAGCCGGCGTGATGGTCGTTGGCGTTCAGCGCATCACCACGGCCCGTTGGTCACGTCCGATCATCCGGCTGCTGGAGGGCTACGTAGCTTTCCTGCCGGTGGCGTTCATCATTCTCTGCATCGACCTGTTCTTCGGACGCTCGCACATCTTTCCGTGGACGCACATGGCGATCCGCATACCGGAAAAGGCTGCGTACCTGAACGTGCCGTTCCTCGTAACGCGCGACCTGGTCCTGTTCGGCATCCTGGTGGTGCTGAGCCTGTGGTACATCTACACCTCCGTCCGGCTGGATGTGGGCGTCGTGCCCGAGAGCGGAGCATCTTGGGCCCGCGGACTGCGCGACCGCATGCGCAACGGCTTCGGAGAAGAACGACGCGAGCTACACTCGACGCACTCGATCCAGGGCAAGCTCGCCGTATTCCTGGCGCTCTGCTTCAACTTCACCTGGATCATTCTTGCTTGGGATCTGTCCATGTCACTTGACATGCACTTCCAGAGCACGATGTACGGTTGGTGGTTCTTCATGGGCGGTTGGGTCGCGGCGATCGCGAGCTGGACGCTGCTTGTCATGGCGTGGCGGAGCTTTCTGCATCGTGAAGACATGATCACCGAAAATCATTTCCACGATCTTGGAAAGCTGTGTTTCGCCTTCACCGCGTTCTGGGGCTATCTCACGTTCGGTCAGTACCTGGTGATCTGGTACGGCAACCTGGGTGAGGAGACCCACTGGGCCCGTCTGCGCCTGGTAGGGCCGTGGACGGGAATCACCATCTCCGTGGTGATGCTGATGTTCGTGGCTCCGTTCTTTGGTCTGCTGTCGCGGGCCGCCAAGGTGTATCTGCCAACGATGGCGCTATTCGCGGCGTGTCTCGTGGTGGGGCTGTGGCTGCACCGCTACGACGAAATCTATCCGTCCATCTACGGGCTCCGCGAAGGGACTGGGCTTCCATTCGGATTCTGGGAATTGGCCATCACGGCCGGCTTCCTCGGAATCTGGGGACTGTGCTACATCTCGTTCATGGATGCGTTCCCGCGCATGCGCGTGGTGCTGCTCACGTCGCCGTACCGCGACGAAGTGCAGGTTCCGGTGAACCCGAAAACAATGGAACCCCTCCCCGCGCACGAGTAGCCGGGACTGATTAATTTAAGGGCTCGGGGCCTTCGTTCAACGGTAGGACGGTGCCTTTGCAAGGCACTAATGAGGGTTCGATTCCCTCAGGCTCCATAACGTAGGAACAAGAATAAAGCAGGCAACTTGGGCGCAGGCGGCCTCCGGGTTGCCTGTTCTATTTTCGTAATGCGTGCGGTTCGGCTTTACCGGTTCCAACGGTTTATAAGGGGCCGAACGTAAAAGGCTCTTCCACAAGCACCCGCACCTTGACACCGTTTAATTCCGCGGGTGTGAAGGTCCATTTGGTGAGTGCCGCGCGTACGGACTCAGCGAACTCCGGTTGATCGGACTTGATGACGCGAAACGTTCGCATCGCGACTCGCCCCGTCGTATCAATCACGAATTGGACGTTCACCACACCTGTAGTTCGTGCCATTCTGAGCGTGTTCGGATACTCGGGTGCGAGCTGGCCCGGCCTGAGGCTCGCCGGTTTATCCACTTCTGCAGCGCGGTACACCCGGTTGGGCGATACTGCAGGTAAGGGTGAACGCGGTGGATCATCGTTCGCGAAAGCTGCCGCGCCTATCAACGGTTCCGGTGCGGTGCAGAATTGCGCATGTGTGAATTGCCTCGTTCCAAGATTGATGCGACCGCCTGCATCAACCGTCATGGGCAGCTTCCAGTTGACGAGCACGACACTTCGCCACCACTGGACCAGCTCTCCATTCTCCAACATCTCGGCTTCAATTCAGTACGACCCATTCGGAATATCGGCGACGGCGAAGTGGCCCGTTGAGTCTGCCTGAGCCGTTGCGTGTGGCAGTTGAGTCAGCGAGCGGAGGAGCCTGATGTCTCGATCCTCGACAGTGCTGCCGCTAGATCCGGTTGTGGGATCGGTCAGTTCGGCCCGGGCTGTTAGCCAAGCAGTCTTGTCGTCCGTCGACGCCTTGCAGGCTGAATCAAACATCGCCTTTGACGTCGAGTTGTCCGCCCACACGTAGATGTCAGCTTTGCTGCCAGTAAGTACCGCACCGCTTGGGAGCACGGCCCAGACGACCCCGGATATCTGTTGCCGATTCACTGCCTCCGTCTGGATGACCCCATTCTGCGCCCCGACGACGTTCGGGGCCAACACAAGGAGAACACCACCGGTTACCGACACATACCTGCGCATGATTGGCACCATCGTGGTAATCCTCCGGCGATAGGAGACAGAACTCGGTGTGTTGCGAAAGCTGGCGTGGCCGTGAGCAGGACAAATCTGCAGAGCGTCAGCCCACGTGGCCAGGTCAAAGCGGGCCCGTTGCTATGATTGCTTTACAGTGCCTGAAATTCCTGCAAAACCGCGTCACGTGGCACCGCCCCGTACCGCCATCCCCCGAATCTCCTCCCGTAGCGCCGCAATGTCCTGGCGCAGCGCGTCGATCGACTTCTGGTCCGCAATGTCGGAATCAGCGCTGCCTGCCTCCCGGTCAACGAAGAACGTCGCGAGCGTCGCCGTCACGTAACCGAAGACCGCGAACGCATACATGGCGAGCATGATGCACAGCACCCGCCCCTGCACCGTGTGTGGGAAGTAGTCGGAACCCATAGTTGTCATCACCATCGCGGTCCACCAGACTGCAGCCCAGTAACCCGTGAGCGCCGTCCCCGGTACGTTTCGCTCGAATGCGTACATGCCGGCCGAGCCGCCCATCGTGATGAGCACCGTCAGTGCTGTCACATAACCGAAGCCCCGCCGGCCCAGCGTTCCGCCCAACGCGTGCATACCACGGTTGAGCGATCCAACGACCTTCACCAGGCCAGACCCGCGTGCGAACCCGGCGACGCGGAAGAGCCGCGTGATGCGCAGCACTCGAAGCGCCGGCAGTAGCAGCGACAGAGCGGTGAGCCAGTTGTGCTCCAGATACCTGAGCTTGTGCGGCGCCAACGTCACGCGGATCGCAAAGTCGATGATGAAGATTATCCAGATCATCGTGCTCAGCGTCGTCAACAGCGGTGATAACCCGCGCGTGAGCTCTATAATGAGCAGCACCACCCACGCGAGTCCGAGATAAATCATCGGCTTTTCCAGCCAGCGATCGAACTCGTGTAATACGTGATATCGCTCTTCAACGGTAGCCGCTGGAGTGGGTTCTCTGATCTGATCTTCCTTGCTCGCCATCACGGAGTCCTCGCTCGGGTACTGCACGGTACTGCACGCTGTTCGGCCTGAAAAGGCAAATCAGGTGCCGTCGCCTGCTTCACGCGTTCCGCGGGTGCACGGCATGCGCAGCGGTGAGCCTCCTCGGATGGCGGCATGTCATCGCGTGTGGTAGCTTCGCCGCATACAACTCCACATCTTCCAACAGTATGCTACTCACCATATTCAACCGCTCGCTTCGGCTGGCCGTCGTTCTCGCATGTGTCGGCGTTCCGGTAGCCGCCCAATCGTTGCAGAAATCTGTACAGCAGCCCGACCCCAACCTCGCGCGCGCCCTACGCGTTCTGCGTACCTCCCCCGTGATCGATGGGCACAACGATCTCCCATGGGCCGTGCGCGAGAGCAAGACCGCACCGCGAGACGTCGACGCTTACGACCTGAGCAAGCGCACCGTTGGACGAACGGATCTGGCGCGGCTGCGCCAGGGAATGGTTGGCGGTCAGTTCTGGTCCGTGTACGTTCCGGGCGAGATTCGCGACTCTGGTTTCGCACGGGTACAGTTGGAGCAGATCGACATCGCCAAGCGGGTAATTGCGCGCTACCCCGATCGCCTGGCACTGGCGCTTACCGCCGCGGATGTGCGGCGAGATTTTGCCAGCGGCAAGGTCGCATCGCTGCTCGGCATGGAAGGCGGCCATGCCATCGAGAACTCGCTCGGTGCCCTGCGTGCGTACTACGATCTCGGCGTTCGCTACATGACGCTGACGCACAACGTGACACTGGATTGGGCAGACGCCGCGCTCGATCGTCCCACGCACGCCGGACTCACGCCGTTCGGCAGGGAAGTCGTGCGCGAGATGAACCGATTGGGGATGCTGGTGGACCTGTCGCACGTCTCGCCGGGCACCATGAGCACCGCGCTGGATGCGACCGAAGCGCCGGTGATCTTCTCGCACTCGTCGGCGCGCGCGCTGGTCGACTCACCGCGCGACGTCCCCGATTCCATTCTCAAGCGCATGCGTACAAACGGAGGAGTTGTGATGGTTACCTTCGTTCCGGACTTCGTCTCAAGGGAGTACGCGAGCTGGCAGACGGCGCGCTCGCACGCCGACAGCACCATGCGTCAGACAGCAGCGGGCGATACGGCGGCATACCGCGCCTCGTATTCCACCTGGATCGCTGCCCATCCGGAACCTGCTGCAACGCTGGCTCAGGTCGCCGATCACGTGGAGCACGTGCGCGACGTCGCTGGCGTCGACCACGTCGGTATTGGAGGGGATTTCGACGGAACAGGTGATGAGAAGATCGTCGGCCTGGAGGATGTCTCCACCTATCCCGCGCTGTTCGCCGAGCTGGCGCGGCGGGGCTGGTCTGACGCAGACATGCGGAAGCTGGCCGACCAGAACGTGCTACGAGCGCTGGAACAGGCCGAAAGCGTGGCTCGTCGCCTGCAGAAGATCAGACCGCCTTCTACCCGAACGATCGACGAGCTCGACCACGCCACGCGAACCGTGCCTGGCGCCCGATAGCTTTGACCGTTCTCTCAACCATACAATGATGACTGAAATCCCGAGCGTTCCCTTCATAGGCAGCGAGGCGCCTGACTTCACCCTCCCGTCCACATCGGACAGCGACGTCTCGCTCTTTTCCTTCAGAGACAGAAGCGCCGTTCTACTGGCGTTCTTTCCGCTCGCATTCACAAGTACGTGCACCGAGGAGATGTGCGCCTTCACTGATGACTACGACCAGTTCACTTCGAGCGGCGTGGCGGTACTCCCCATCTCTGTCGACTCGGTTCCGACGCTCAAGGAGTTCAAGGCCAAACATCACATGAAGACCGAACTGCTCTCCGACTTCAAGCGCACCGTGGGCGAGCGCTACGGTGTGATGTGGCAGGACTCCTTCTTCACCAATCGAGCCTACTTTCTGATCGACCGGGGCGGCATCGTGCGCTGGGCCCACGTCGAGGAAACCCCTGGCAGCAAGCGTGAAACCAGCGAGATACTCACGCAGATCGAGAAGCTCGGGCAAGCGTAACGGCTGCATAAATATGCGCATAGGCTGTATGTAAACCCATGCAAGGCATGGACTTATAAACACCGACACGGTGTCGCAGATTTCACTTGCGTGTGTTTGCCTGACCATCTCTCACTAACCCCACGTATGACCGCAGTCGAGAGCTCTACCCAAAACGGCCGCCTGAGCGCGGCTGACTACATCGAAGTCGAGGATCGCTGGGGTGCGCACAATTACCACCCGCTCGACATCGTCGTCGATCACGCACTCGGCGCGTGGGTCTACGACGTGGACGGGAAGCGCTACCTCGACTGCCTCAGCGCGTACTCGGCGCTGAACCAGGGTCACTGCCATCCACGCATCATGGCGACGATGATCGAGCAGGCCCATCGGGTCACGCTCACCTCTCGCGCGTTTCGCAACGAGCAGTTGCCGCTCTTCTGTGAGGAACTCGCCACTATATGCGATATGGAGATGGTCCTCCCGATGAACAGCGGCGCGGAGGCGGTAGAGACAGCGATCAAGGCAGCGCGCCGGTGGGGCTACGAGGTGAAGGGAATCCCGGACGGGCAGGCAGAAATCATCGTCTTCGAGAACAACTTCCACGGGCGAACCACCACGATCGTCGGCTTCTCATCGGAGCCGGCATACCGCGCCGGCTTCGGGCCGTTCACTCCCGGGTTTCGCCTCATCCCCTACGGCGACATTAACGCCCTACGCGACGCGATCACGCCGAACACCTGCGCCGTACTGATGGAGCCGATTCAGTGCGAGGCCGGCATTCTGATTCCCCCGGACGGTTACCTGAGTGAGTCCGTCCGGCTATGCCGCGACGCTAACGTCCTCTTCCTCGCGGATGAGATCCAGACTGGACTCGGCCGCACCGGCCGCATGTTCGCGTGCGATCACGAGGACGTGAAACCGGACATGTACATACTGGGCAAGGCGCTCGCTGGCGGCTTCTATCCTGTTTCCGCGGTTGTCTCTAGCCGCGATGTGCTCGGCGTGTTTCGCGCTGGGACACATGGCAGCACCTTCGGCGGCAACCCGCTCGGCTGCGCTGTCGCGCGCACCGCCCTCAAGGTGATTCAGGATGAACAGCTAGTCGAGCGCTCGGCAGAGTTGGGCGCGTGGTTCATGCAGCAGGTGCGCGAGATAAAGCACCCTGACATCACGAGCGTGCGTGGCCGCGGCCTGATGGTCGGTGTCGAGCTGCGCGTGCCGTCGCGCGCATACTGCGAGGCGCTGCTGCACCGCGGCATGCTGTGCAAGGAGACGCACGAGTTTGTGATTCGCCTGTCGCCACCCCTGGTGACCTCGCGCGACGACCTCGCGTGGGCTGTCGAACAGCTTCGCGCCGTGTTCAGTTGAGCGAAATCATCTGACGGGACGAGAGGGGGAAGCCACGTGTTGGCTTGCCCCTCTCATCCCGCTTACGGGTCGCGCACCTTGGGGCGACTCGGTCAGGTTGGCCTAATCAGGTGAGCCGTTCGGCCATCGTGACCGAGCGGCCATGGTCCGCGCACTGTCGCTGGCCCAGGAGGCCGCTCCTGGGATGCAAACGTCTGTTCTGTTACCAATCGATCGGTCATCCTGTCTCATGAGTGCGATAACAGTCGCGCGTCGCGCATCAGCCAGTTCGTCACCACTTCGATCAGTACTTCCAGAGGAAGCGTATTTGACCACCAACACCCGCGCAACGCACCGTTCCGTCAATCTGGCCGACGATCGCGATGCGCACGCACTAGTCAGCGTTCTGGCCGATGTTTCGGCCCGACTGACGGATGCGCGGCCGACGGAGCTCGTAGCCTATGATGTCCTGGAGCGTGTCTGCGGTGCGCTCGAGGCGGATGAGTGCGCTGTTTGGCTGGACGGCGACGCTGGTTTGGTACGCACCTGGTGCGCTGGCAGCGACGAGACGAGTGAATCCGAATTGACTGAATTGCTCGCTGCTGTCGTCGGCGACACGAGCGAGCACTCGGCGGTTGAGATGTATTTTGGGCCCCGACGCGTGGGCGTCCTGGTGGTCAGGCTACGCGGTACGCCGTCCAGATCCGGCGAGCGGTTCATCGCTGCGCTTTGCAGTCTTCTCGCCGGCTTCGTTGCACACTCGGAGCGGTCGCGCCGTCTCGAGAGCGACCTGCAGTCACGCATGGTGGAGGCCCAGGAGCAGAAGCGGTTCAGCGAGCGAATTCTGGACATGCTTCCCGTGGGCCTGTACGTGATCGATCGGCAGTACCGCATCACGGTCTGGAACCGGAAGCGCGAGACCGGGATGCAGGGTGTATCGCGCAAGGAAGCAATCGGACGTACGGTATTCGACATCCTGCACCGGCAGCCCGAAGACGTGTTGCGCCGGGAATTCGACGAGGTCTTTGCGACCGGGCGGATGCAGCAGTTCCAGATGGAGTCGGTTAGCAGCGGTGCACTGCGGACGTACCGATTGTCCAAGATCCCCATGCGGGACTCGCTCGGAGCCGTAACGCACATCATCACCATCGGCGAAGACATCACCGACTGGGTGGAGTCACGCGAGCGAGTCGCTCAGAATGACAAACTCGCGGCAATCGGCCGGCTCGCGGCCGGCATCATGCACGAAATCAACAACCCGCTCGCGACCATCGCCGCGTGCGCCGAGAGCATGGCGCTCGAGACGACAACGCCCGATGGGAGCCCGGAGTACCTCAAGATCATCGAGAGCGAGGTGCATCGCTGCAAGCGCATAGTGGACGGCCTCCTCGACTTCAGCCGTCCACGCGTGCAGGAACGCCAGGCGCTAGACATCAACGGCGTGGTGGAGCGGGCACTCTTCCTTCTCAAGCATCACGCGCGCTTCAAGCAGCTCACCGTAGATATGCAGCTGACGCCGGAGCTTCCGCTGATACACGCCAGTTCGGAGCAGCTCATTCAGGTTATGATCGCGCTCCTGATGAACGCGGCTGACGCGATGCCCCAGTACGGCACGGTTGGGCTGCGTACGCGGATCGGCGGCCGAAACGGGAAGCAGGTAATAGTTGAGGTTCAGGACGAGGGCTCCGGAATCTCGCGGGCGCAGATGGCGCGAATATTCGAGCCCTTCTATACCACCAAGGAGCCGGGCGTGGGCACCGGGCTCGGCCTGTCGATCTGCCACGGCATAGTAGCGGACCACGGCGGCCGGATCGAGGTGTCCAGCGACGGCGGCAAGGGTACCACGTTTCGTATCATTCTGCCAGCGGCCGTATGACACGAGAACAGGGGAGCGACGTCACTCCGATCCGTCTACTCATCGCGGAGGATGAGGAGCACCTGGGGGCGATCCTGGAGCACTTTCTCCGCGGTCGTGGTTACGACGTCGCCATGTGCCGCGACGGGCGCGCCGCACTTCAGGCGCTACACTCCACGCCGTTTGATGTGGCGCTGCTCGACATCGTGATGCCGGAGATGGACGGACTGGAGGTGCTGCGACATCTGCAGAGCGAGTCGGAGCCGCCGGAAGTGATCATCATCACCGGCAACGGCACCATCGATACCGCCATAAACGCCATCAGACTGGGCGCATACGACTACATATCCAAGCCGTACCGAATGGCTGAGATAGACGTGATGGTGCGGCGCGCATGGGAAAAGCGCGAGCTCGTGAAAGCCAATGTCATGCTGCGCAGCCGCACCGCGCCGGCGCCGCGTGTCATGGCGAGCGAGAATGCGGTGATGCAGGAGCTGCTACGTACGTTGGCGACTGCCGCGCCGGAGCGCGAGCCGATCATCATTGTTGGTGAGCCGGGTACGGGGAAGAGCCACATCGCGCGGTACGTTCACGCGATCAGCGGCCGCGTTCGCGACGCGCTGGTCGAGGTTACGGCGCGTGATGGACGTCTGGCCACGGTTGGTGATTTGTTTGGGTACGAATCCACCGCTGCCGGATCGGGCGGGGCCGGGGCGCCGAGCGGTGCTCTCATTCTGGCTGACCGCGGCACGGCGATCATCGACTTCTCTCATTTGGACCAGGAGGCTGGTTCCGCTCTGCGGCAGGCCGTCGCCGATGGCCATTTCGTTCGAGTAGGCGGCACCCGGAAGATCGAGCTCGTTGCGCGTATAATTGCGTGCGTGCGAGATTCCGCTGTGGCTACTGACATTCCAGCATCGTTGCGCGTAGACGTTCCCCCGCTGCGGCAGCGCACCGAAGACATACGCCGGCTGTCGTCCGACCTGCTGTCGGGTATCGACGGAGGCATGCGGACGATCGCTGCGGATGCCATAGACGCGCTTCGCGAGTACGCGTGGCCGGGCAACGTGCGCGAGCTCCAGACGGTGCTCGCACGCGCGTGCATGCTGGCCACGTCCGATGCGATCGGGACTAGCGATCTGCGCATGCCGCTGGCTAGCGGCAGCTTCGGGGCTACCGCGAACGGCGGCGGCGCGCTGGACGAGTTGGAGCGATTGCACATCGAGAGCATGCTGGTGCGGTGCGGCTGGCACCAGGGGCGCACAGCCACGGCGCTCGGCATCTCCACCAAGACGCTGTACCGAAAGATGCGCGAGTACGACTTCCGGCGTCCACGAAAGCGGAAGCTCGCCATGCCACGGCCAGAGGCATGAGGATCCTCTTCATCGAGGACGACCCGACGGTCGGTCAGTTCGTAAAGCGAGGATTGGAGGAGCAGCGCTGGAGTGTCGATCTGGTCGATGATGGCGACGAGGGGGAGCGATTGGCCACCGCTGGCGGCTATGATCTCGTGGTGCTGGACATGCGGCTGCCTGGGAAGTCGGGGATGGAGGTGCTGCACGACCTGCGTGCGAAAGGCTTCGAGCGTCCGGTCCTGGTGCTGACGGCGCAGGACGCTGTAGACGCCAAGGTCCAGGCACTCCGCGCTGGCGCTGACGACTACGTCACCAAGCCCTTCGCATTCGAGGAGCTGCTGGCGCGCGTCGAGGCGCTGGCTCGCCGGCCGCGCACGCTTGCAGCCTCGATAGTAACCGTTGCCGACCTCACGCTCAACCTGGACACCCGTGAGGTGCGACGCGGTGAACGCGGCATTGAGCTCACGCCCAAGGAGTACACGGTACTGGAGTACCTGATGCGGCATCGCGGTCGCGTCATGAGTCGTACCCTCATCACTGAGTACGCGTGGGGTTATCACTTCGATCCTGGCACCAACATCGTCGACGTGGTCATCAACCATCTGCGCAAGAAGGTCGATGCTGACAGTCCGAAGAAGCTGATCTCCACCGTGCGCGGTGTCGGGTATGTCGTGCGCGGATGATTCGCGCCCGCACCAAGCTCACCCTCATTTTCGCCGCCGCCATGGCGGTCACCGCCGCGACGCTCGGCAGCGCGATCTCTGCGGCGCGCAGCGCTGGCGTCTACAGTGCTGTGGGCCGAGAGGCTCTGGCTGACGCCGACCTCGCCTTGAGGATTGTGGCGCAGGGAGAACAGGCAAAGACGGCCATCCTGGTGCGCGACTCCACCGGCCGCACCGTGCTGTCACCGCGCATTGCTGCCCAGCTAGAGATAATTCCGGGCTACGTGATCGTTGTCGACCGGCATGGTAACATCCAGTTCACTTCGGACGACGTTCGCCAGCTTACCGACGACGAATGGGTGACAATGCAGCGCGGAGCGGAGGACCTCCCGAACGATGGACCGGCTGGTGTGATCACGGTTGGCGACAGCCGCATTCTGATCGTTGCGCACGCGGTCCGCGATTCCATCATCCCGCTCAGCCGTGTGATCGCCGGCGTTCGCATTCGGACGAGCGAGGCGTGGCCCAGCGAGGTCGTGACAACGATGTTCGCCGTTATTCCCCTGGTGATCGCGCTCGCATCGTGGGGTGTCTGGATAGTGTTGGGAGGGACCTTCAAGCGGCTCGAGCGCGTGCGTCGCGAAGTGGCCAACATCACCGACGGCCGCAGTCTGCACAGACGACTGCCAGCCGAGGATACACCGCCCGAGATCGCGGCGCTGATCGACACTCTGAACTCCATGATCGCGCGGCTGGAGACTTCCTTCCTTGCCTTGCGGCGTTTCACCGCCGACGCGAGTCACGAGCTCAAGACGCCGCTCGCGGTACTCCGGGCCGATGTGGAGCGTGCGATGAACGTCACCACGCGGAGGGATGACAAGCTCGTCGCACTGGAGGAGGCGCTTCACGAAACGACCCGAATGGCCGACCTGGTGGAGAGTCTGCTCACCCTCGCGCGCGCCGATGAGGGACGATTCGACATTCATAGCGAACCGGTGGACATGCGGGCGCTGGCACTGGAAGTGTACGAAACGGCCCTGATCCTGGGCGAGGCTGCGGGTGTCGCCGTGAACATGCCGTTCTCCACCGAGGTGACCATCGCTGGTGACCGCACCAGGTTGCGGCAGCTGCTGCTCAACCTGGTGACCAACGCGATCAAGTACACGCCGGCTGGCGGGCGCGTCGATCTTGGATTGGGGCGGCACCCGGACAACGTGACGTTCGCCGTACGCGATACCTGGATGGGGATTGCGGCCGCCGATCTGCCGCACGTGTTCGAGCGCTTCTGGCGCGCCGATCGTGTGCGGTCGCGCACGGCAGAGCGCGGGGGCTTTGGACTGGGCCTCGCGATCAGTCAGTGGATCGCGCAGGCGCACGGCGGAACGCTCACCGTGCAATCGCGGCTCGGGAAGGGATCGCTCTTCACTTTGACGCTGCCGCTCGAGCCGTCGGATTTAACAAAAGCTTAATCTTTCGGCCATTCCGACTTAATCATTGCGCGGTATTCTTCTCGAAGCCTTCCTGAGGAGCACGTAACCGCAATGTTCAACAGACTCATCGAGTCCAAGCGCGACACGAAGAAGAGCCCTGGAACCACGATCTTCAGCATCGTGTTTCACTCGGTCATCATCGGTGGCGCGGCTTGGGCCACAGCGAACGCCGCCATCGCCAACGAAAAGGTGAAGGCGGAAAAAATCCAGTTCGTGGAAGTGAAGAAGGACGAGCCGCCTCCGCCGAAGAAGCCGGACATTCCGCCTCCGCCGCCAAAGAACGTCACGGTGACACCTCCGCCCCCCAAGGGGTTCCAGGTTCTCACCGCGCCACCGATCGTGCCGATCAAGATTCCCGACATCGATCTGAGCAAGAAGGTGACGGACGCGGCCGACTTCAGCGGTAAGGGTGTCGCTGGCGGTACATCCAAGGGCGTCGTTGGTGGTGTCGGCCCGGTCAGCGACAAGCAGGACTACTTCGCGTTCCAGGTGGAGAAGCAGGCCTCAGCCATGAACGATGTGAAGCCGGAGTATCCATCGTCGCTGCAGAGCGCGGGGATCGAGGGCGAGGTAGACGTGCAGTTCGTAGTGGGCATCGACGGTCGGGCAGACATGAGTACCTTCAAGGTGACCAAATCCAGCAACGACATGTTCAGCAACGCCGTTCGTACCGCCGTATCGCGGGCGCGGTACAGTCCCGCAGAAATCGGCGGGAAAAAGGTCCGCATGCTGGTCCAGCAGCCGTTCATGTTCGGCATCGCGCACTAACCACTTCCTAATCGGAGCATCCGTACAATGCATCTATCGCTGATTGACCTCTGGGCCCAGATGGGCTTCTTCGCCCGCGGAATTGTATTCACGCTGGCGATTATGTCCATCTGGTCGCTCTCCATATCGCTGAAGAAGTGGTGGGAGCTCCGCGCCGCGCAGGTCGAGACCCGCAAGTTCGCGCCTGAGTTCTCGCAGTTCCTCGAAGAAGACAACCTCGCCGAAGCGGCGAATCTGTCCGACCGTTACAAGAAGTCGCACGTTGCCCGTGTTCTCGCCGGTGCGCTGGCCGAGACGCGCAACCTGGTACAGGACAACGCGGTCACGGTTGCCGACATCAACTCGTCCGAGCGTGCAGTCGAGCGCGAGATGCTGATGACGGTTACGGAGCTCAAGCGCGGTCTTGGTGTTCTGGCCACTGTCGGTG
>JBPCQO010000283.1:0-11179 GCA_050998035.1 Gemmatimonadaceae bacterium
CCCGTCGCCGATCGATGAATTATTGCGCGGATTCCCCTCGCCTGTGCCAACGTAGAGTACGTTCGGGTCACTAGGCGCTATGGCGATCGCGCCTATTGATGAGATGTCCTGTTTATCGAAGAGCGGCTTGAACGTCGTGCCGGCATTGGTCGTCTTGATGATCCCGCCGTTGGCTCCAGCGACGTAGTACGTGGATGGATCACCTGCCACGCCGACTATCACGGAAATGCGACCAGCAGCATTTGCCGGGCCAACCGAGCGCCACGTAAGGCGGCGCAACGCCTCAGCCTGGGGTGACGTGCCGCGTGCCGGCATTGTTACACCGGGCGGAGCCGGCGTGAATGCCGTGCGCGAGGAGTCGCGTGCCGTGCGCGACGAGTCGCGTGCCGCGCGTCCCGCAGTCTCGGGCTGCGGCCGTTGAGCCGGACGGGCCGCCGGCTGCTGTTGCGCGGCAATATCGCCGTGCGGCAGAGTAAACAGTGCCACCAGCGGGAGAAGTGCGCGGGAAAAGTTGCGAATCTGCATGATGGCAATTCCGGAATGGCGTGGATGTCGCGTGAAGCCGGGTCCGAAGCGGTTACCGCTGCCTGCACATCGCCAGTAACGTGATTTTTGATTCACGCTACTGGCGATCGGGTCCTTCGAGCGAGCCTACCGTGGAGGAGCGATGCGATCATCCGGCCGTTCGTTGACGCGAATGGGCTGCCGCAGCGTTGCCCCGCCGACTTTCATCGTCACCATATAGTCGCCGGGAGTTACACGCCGCAGATCAGCTGGTGACGTCGGTTCGCCAAGCGCTCTTGCACGCGGCTTCGCGCTCGAGAGATCCCACGTCACTTCGTTAAGTCCTGCGTATCCCGGTCCGCTCAGCTTGCGCACCGTATCTCCCTTGGCGCCGAGGATGTACACGTCAACCGGACCAGTAAGTGCATCGCGCAAGTAGTACGCGATCATCGCGCCCCGGGCCGGATTGCGTGCGACAAAGGGGCGGCTCCCGAAGGAGGGATACGTATCCGTGTACCGGAATTGCAGTGCAGGCGCAACGTGAAACAGGTGAGCGCGCTCGCGCAGCAGAGAGTCTGTCATTTCCTCGAGCGGCGCAATGCCGACAGTCCAGATACCGCGGCCGTGCGTACCGACAACGAGATCGCGCTGGTTATAGGACATCGCGAACTTTTCAACGGCCACGGGAGGAAGATTGTGGCCGAATCGTCGCCATCTCGCTCCGCCATCGATCGACACGTAAGCACCGGTTTCCGTTCCGAGCCACAGGAGCCGCGGATTGTAAGGATCTTCGAACACCGTAAAACTGCCACCGTCGCGGGGGAGCCCGGTCGAGATCGAACTCCAACTCTTGCCGAAGTCGGTAGTTTTGAAGACGTGCGGGGCATAGTCGTCGCGGCTATGGCAATCATAGGTGAGATACGCAGTGCCGTCCGCGAAGTGGCTCGGCGCGATCGTCGATACGAAGCACTTAGTTGGCGCGCCAGCGGGGAAGTGCGCGGTGAGATTCGCCCACGTCCTGCCGTAATCACGCGTCAGCCAAACGAGTCCGTCGTCACTCCCAGTCCAGACCACGTCCCGAGTTCGTGGACTCTCAGCGATAGAGAACAGCGCGTGGTACGAAGTGTTGGGTCCCTCTGCCTCCGGATGAGTGCGGTCCGCACGCGTCATGTCCGGACCGAGCACCTCCCAATCCACCCCTTTGTCGCCGTGATCGTGCATGCGGAACAGGCGATTCGCTCCTACGTATAGCGTTGCGGTATCGTGCTGCGACAGCGCCATGGGGGCGGTCCACCCCCACGTGTAGCCGTAGCCGGAGTCACCACCAGCATCGAGTGCCAGCGGTTTGATGGCATCGCGCTTCCACGTCCGCAGATCGATGCGCGACATGGTGCCGAACTGGAATTCGGAGTAGATGATGTTCGGATCGGTGCGCGATATCTGCACCCACATCCCGTCGCCGCCGTTGACGCTGTACCAGTCAGCATCGGTCACACCCATGGAATCGCGGCTGGCGCTCGGTCCACACCAAACGCCATTGTCCTGCAACCCCCCACAGATCCGGTATGGCTTCGACACGCTATCAACTGCGACGGTGTAGAACTGTCCGATCGGGATCTCGGCGTGCTCCCATGCCCGGCCACCATCGAACGTCGTATAGACACCGCCGTCGTTGCCGAGTATCATGTGTGCACTGTCGGCCGGATCGATCCAGAGGGCATGGTTGTCGACGTGCACATTGTAGAGCGAATCAACAGAGAACGAGTGGCCGCCATCCTTGGACACGAGTAGCGGCGAGGCGAGCATGTAGACGTGGCTGTCGTTCGTTGGATCGGTGACTAGTTCGTCGTAGTAGTAATGTGGATTGGCCGCTACGTCGTTTACTTGCACCCAATGCACGCCGGCATCGTCTGACCGGAACAGGCCGCCGAACGGTGCAGCCGAGGTGTTCGTAACGCCCCGGTCCACGGCGATCATCGCGGAAATGATGCGTGGATTCTTTTCTGATATGGAGATACTCGTTCGGCCGATGTCAGCCGTAGGTAATCCGTTGTGAAGCGCCGGGTCTGTGAGTCTGGTCCATGTGCCCCCACCGTTCACGCTCTTGTAGATACCGCTTCCAGCGCCGGTACCCTGCATGTGCGATCCACCCTGCCGGATGCGGTGCCATGTCGCCGCGTACAGGATCTCCGGGTTGGATGGATCCATCTTGAGATCAATCGCGCCGGTAGTGTCGTCAACAAAGAGTACTTTGCTCCACGCCGCGCCGCCGTTCGTGGTCTTGAAGATGCCCCGCTGTGCGTTGGCGCCCCAGAGATGGCCGAGCGCTGCTACGTACACAGTGTTTGGATCGCGGGGGCTTATAACGATTTTAGCGATCGACCGCGTATCGGTAAGGCCCATGTGCTTCCACGTGCGCCCACCGTTGGTGGACATGTGCACGCCGTTGCCCCACGATTGTGAGCGGGAGGAATTCTTCTCGCCCGTACCAACCCATATGACATTGCTATCCGACGGCGCTACGGCTATGTCGCCGATCGATTGCACGCCGAGCGAATCCGAGATCGGATGCCAGGTGATGCCTGCATTCGAAGTCTTCCACACACCTCCGCCAGCCGAACCTATGTATATCGTCTTTCGGTACGGGCGCGGAACGGCGATCGACGTGACGCGCCCGCTATACGCGGCGGGGCCCAGGCTGCGATAGGAGAACTTGTCGAGGAAGCGTGTGAGAGAGTCACCAGTTACAACTCTTCCGGCGCTGTCGGGCCGCGGCCGAGCGCTGTCACGAGCAGTTGGCGAGGGCTGGCGGAGCACGGTGTCGCCACGCAGGGGTGTCTTCGGACGCGGAATTGCCTGGGCGCCCACTGTGGCGGCAATGAATGTTGCCGAAATGATTCCCGTGACAACAACCGGAACTGCTAAGAATCTGCGGGTCATGGTTTAACGTGACGAGTTGTCACAACATCACCGTGAGCTGGTTAGCAGAAGCAGCATTCATTGATGGCACGCTGGGGGCAGCGTAACGTTGGCATTGGTGGACCGCTCGGTGGCCGTGATCGGGAAGAACGATCCCGGACACGTCGATGCGTCGGAGGCGGCCGACCAGAAAGGCGAATTGATCCCGAAGCGGTAGAGGTCCGTCAGCCGCCGTGCCTGAAGAAATGTGTTCACGCGCCGCTCGTAGATCAGCAGCACACGGGCATCGAGTTGCCCGGAGTACGGCGTGAGATTATTGAACGCGCGAATCTTGTTGATCGCCGTGGTGAACCCGGTCATGTCGCTGTTGGCCAGCGCGTTCTCGGCAATGATGAGCAGCATGTCACGCGCGCCGGTGATCGTCAACGGTGAGAGGCTTGGCGAACCCGAGGCACCGCCAGTAGCGAATTCCGTGGCATACGCGGCGATCACCGGATCCGGACTGTTGGTGATCGGATCCTTCAGTGCAACGGTGAGTGCTTTCGTCTTGTAGTTGTAGGTCGCTACCTGTGGTGCAAAGGTGATCTCCTGGCGCGAGTTCGCGCAGCCCGCGAAAGAGCAATTACCGAAGGTGAGCGCGGTTGATGGGAGCTGAAGTTGCATCCGGTAGTCCGTCGAGCCCCACGCTGTGAGCGCCTTCTGCGCGAGTGCCGCAGCTTCGGGGCTGTTTACGAGGGCGTTGGACGGATCGACTTGCCCCGATGGGTTCAGCTTCTTCCATATCTCACGATCAAACTTGGAGCGGGCTTGCCATGCGTAGATCTGGCCGATCGTGATATTGTCACCACTCGACGCGGCGATCGGCTGCGCGCGAGCAAGCGCCGCGTCTGCGGAGTCGTACAGAACGATCATTTTATCCGGCCCCACATTCGGCCCTCCGGTCGCGCCGTCCGATGCGATTACGAAGTCATCCCAGTAGTTCGCGATCTGGTCATACGTGATAGCGTCGTACAGGTTCGCGAGCGCGAGCTGATTTGCGTCCTTGAGTGTGTTTTTGCTGGCGAACCCGGTCAGCTTCTGCACGGTCTGGTTTGCCATGAAGCGCGCGGGCGCCATGCCGAAGAACGAGTTTTCGATGAACTCGTTATAAGGGTTGCGCACATTACCCACGTTGAGCTGGCTCATTCCGTCCAGCGATCCGATCCATTTGATATTGTCGCTCGCAGTTTCTATATCCCCCTGAACCTGCTCAAGACCGCGTGCCAGCGCGGCGACCACGCCGCTCACCTCCGCCGCCGCCGCGCTGGGATTGTCGAGCGCCGAGGCCGGCACGTTGTTTGGGTTGGTAACGTCGAGCAGCTTGCAGCCCGCAAGGGCGAGCAAGATGAGCGTGGGCGCTAGCAGCCGGGCTTGCATCCGTGCACGCGGCCCGCGCGACGCGTGTGTGTGTATTGTGGTGTTCATGATATGCATATCTCCTAGTAGCTGAGGCGAATCTGGAGTGAATAGCGACGCTGCAACGGGAGCGCAAACGCATCGATCCCCTGGATGAAGTTGGCATCAACGCCGCCCGCATTGGAGATCCCCTGCTGGTTCACTTCAGGGTCTACGCCCTTGTACTTGGTCCACAACTTGAGATTCCGCGCGCCAAGGGTGATGGACGCGTCGTGAGAGTGGAAGAGGCGCGACGCCAACTGCGGGGATGGCGTGTACGTCACGTTCAGCTCGCGCCATCGCAAGAAGTCACCGCTGCTCATCTGATTGGCAATGCCGTCGTATGGCGACAGCGCAACGAGTGACAGCCATTGCTTGCTCGCATCGAGACGCTCGGCCGGCGTGCTCGCCGGGTTTAGCAGCGTGGCCTCGACCTTCGCCGAAGCTAGAATGTTGCGTCCGATGCTAGGGCTAGCTTGCCGGAAAGCATCCGTCAGGTCCTGGATCGTATAATTGCCGGTGTTGTACTCGAACAACGAGCCAATCTGAATGCTCTTGATGCGGAGGTGGCCGCCGAAGCCGCCTGACCAGTCGGGGTATGGCTTCCCCATATAGTGGTCTAGGAAATCACCGTTCAAATTCTCGTCCACCCGTAGCGGGTTCAGCTTGCTCAGATCGGTTGCGCCGTTGGCCTGGAAGTAGGTGAGCAACTCCTGCTCCGTGTCAGGACGTCCATCGTGGTTCAGGTCGTACGGGAGCTGACCGGGCTGCAGGCACATGGCATAGCCGTACTGCGGCGCCGTTTGCGCGGCGAGGAGTTTCGTTGCCTGTGCTGCCGGATATGAGCTGCAGGACTGCAGCAGCTTCGCACCAAAGATTGCCCCAGGTGCATACCCTTCCTTCACGAAGTTCCGGTACCGGATATAGCTCCCACCGACCTTGAGTGGGGCCGCACCGCCGAGATTGGTCACCAACTGGTACAGATAAGCTGTGTTCGCGAAAACGTCGAGGCTTAAATCCTTGCGGTTGACCACGAACGCTTGGGCGTTCAGGTCGAAGCCGTGCGCCGTCTCCCGTCCGATGTTGGCGAGCTGCGTCTGTGTGAAGCCACCGGAAATCGGGAACTGCTTGAGCACGAGTGCATCGCTGAGTGCGCGGTGCCAGTAGGTCACCGATGTGCTGAGTCGATTGCTGAACCACCCGAGCTCGGCGCCTGCCTCGATCTCACGTGTCACCTCTGGCCGGAGATCGGGGTTGCCAAGATTGGCAGGATAGAGTCCGCCGCCCAACTGCGAGGGAAGTGGTCGATAGGTGGTGAACTTGTCGAACGCACCCGGCTGCCGTCCCGACTCACCGAGCGCGGCGCGCAGCCGTAGCGCTGAGAGCGTGGTGCTGGTCCAACTCTTCCGGTCGCTCGGCACCACGGACAATGAGATCTTTGGGTATAGCACGCCGCCTGCCGACTGGCCGAACGCGCTGTTGTAATCGAACCGCGCGCCACCGGTGGCAAAAATCCAGTTGTTGAAGCCGAGCTGCTCCTGCGCGAACAGGCCGGCGTTCACGTTCTTGAGCAGCGTCTCGTATATCGACGGCTGGTTGCCGGCACCGATCACCTCGAGTCCCGGACCCGGGAAATTCTGATTCGCGCCACCTTCTATCTTGGAGTCGAACACGAAGCCCTGACCACCGACCACGAATGCGGAGCTCCAGCGCGTACCGAACGGTCGGTTCCAACTCGCCTTAGTTTCGAGCGTCACGTTCTGGTTCATCGTGACATCGAGGTTGCGCGAGCCATTCGGGGCATTGTTGGTGAAGTTGTCGATAGCGTTCCCGAACGGCAGGAAGCCTACGCTACGTGCGTTCGTGTTGTCGAGCCCGACCGTCGCGTCCAGCGTCAACGTCGATGTCGCGTTGTATGTCCCGGAAACAGCCGCGTTGAAGTGCGACTCGTCCTGATATATCTCGTTCTGTAGTGCTTCGCCAACCGTGGCGAACGCAGTGTTGCCGAACACGTTGCCGCCGTACTGGCAGCGGTCCACGCCCACAATCGTTGCCAGCGAATGCTTGGTGCCGGCCGCGTCGAGACAGTAGGCGCGCTCGGGTTTGGCGTACAGTGCGAGTGCGTTGGGCGAGTAGATGTTGTTGTTGCCGGAGATGCCGTCCAGGTGCCCGGCCGAGTAGAGAGTACGGAGCGCCAGGTGGAGCTTGTCCCGCGGAAAGATGTTCAGATTGGCGGTCCCGAAATACCGCCGGTTAGCGCTCTTGGTATTCCCGTTAAAGGGCGCCGAGGTAAACGGGCCGTTCTCGTTGATGTAGCGTCCCGAAACAAAGTAGGTGACCTTGTCGGCGCCACCCTCGACCCCCATCCCGAACTGCCCGCCGCGTCCAGTCGTAAAGAGCTGCGAAAGCGCGCCGACGGTGAACGGCACGAATGGCGTGATCGGGCGTCCGAATAGTGCGCTGAGCGAATCAGCCTGCGGCTGCGTGCGCGCGAATCCCGCATTCGGAGCAATGCGCTGTGTCGGGTAGTCCGATGACGAGCCACTCGCGTCTACCGTCCAGTGCGGCGCACCACTGCTACCGTGCTTGGTGAAGATCTGGATAACGCCGTTCGAGGCCTCGGTGCCGTAAAGCGTTGCCGCGGCCGCGCCCTTCAGAATCTCGATGTGATCGATTGACTGAGGATCCATGTCATCGAGGCGCGAGGGCGGCGGTGCCGCGGTAGAGCCAAAGCCGCCGCCATTATCAGCACGCACACCGTCGATATAGATGATTGGATTGTTGGACTGCGAGAGCGATGCACTGCCGCGGATTCGGATGGTCGCGCCCTGGCCGGTGGCGCCGCCGGTTGGCTGTATACTCACACCCGGTACACGGCCCTGCAGCACCTCGTCTGCCGAGGTTATGGGGGCCGTATTTAGCTGGGCGAGGTTCACCTTCGCGACGGTATTCCCGAGCTTTTTCTCCTCCACCGCGCCACCAGTTCCGGTAACGACGACGTCAGAGAGCGTTACGGCCGATTGAGACAGGACGAACTCGACGCGCGTGACCTGTCCCGCAGTCACGATCACGTTCTTTGACGCGGGCGAGTAACCGATGAGGTGAACGGTCACGGTGGCTGGACCCACCGGTGCGCCGACGATTCGGAATGAACCGGTATCGGTGCTCATGGCGCCGAATTGGCTGCCCCCGATCGCCGATCGGCTGCCGCCGATTGCTACCTGTGCGTTCGACAGTCGCCGGCCCGAAGCTGCATCGGTTACGGTGCCCTGAATGATGCCGGTCGCGGCTTGCGCGCGGAGCACCGCCCGGCTCGGCGCCAGGGCCAGCGCCGCTATGGTACCGGCCACGAGCAGCCGGCCGCCTCGTCCCAGTGAATACCGCCGGTGCTGCAGATACTGCTTCCACATTGTTTCGCGACCCATGGTGCTCCTCCTTGAGGTACCGTGTCGAACGACGTGGGCAGGCCAATGTCGATTCAAGCGTGTTTGCGGGGAAACCTGCCGAAGTCCACGAGGATATAGTATCCAATATCAAATCGCGCAAGATCCATCTCCGCGCCGGGGACATGGATCGTTGTCCCCAAGCTATGGCGCGATGGCGCGGTCTCTACATTCGGCAGCCTTGAGGTACTCGGCGTAACCCGTCAGGCAATGGTGCGCCCTAGCCGCCGCCGCCCGCCATCTTTATCGCGTTGTAGGCGTTCACGATCCCGCCGGTCACGGACAGCGCGCCGAACGACACCGTCCCACCCGCCGACCCTGGCCGCAACGCGGTGCGATCCTTGTACGAGGTAACCGAAGCCATGATGATCCGCTTGACGTCGGCTGCTTTCAGATCGGGGTAGTACGCCATGATGAGCGCAGCCAGTCCCGAGACTACGGGTGCGGCCATGCTCGTACCGCTCAGACGCTGGTACCCGCCGGGTACGGTCGAGTAGATATCCTCGCCCGGAGCGAACACGTCCACCTGTTGCTGGCCGTAATTCGAGAATGAGACGGCGAGAGTGTCGCCGCCGCGCCACGACGATGCGCCGACCTCGATCCAGTTGGCCGCGATCCCGCCGCTCGCGTATGTCCTGTTCGGGAAATTGCTGCTCTGCGCCAGGTCCGCGCCATCGTTGCCCGCCGCGTGAACGAGCAGCACTCCGTGCGCATCGGCGTACCGGACAGCATCGTCCACCACCGACTTGAACGGCGAATACCCCTTCCCGAAGCTCATGTTGATGACGTTTGCGCCATTGTCGACAGCATAGCGAATTGCGTTGGCGACATCCTTGTCGCGCTCGTCACCGTCCGGTACCGTGCGCACCGACATGATCCGAACAGCCGGCGCGATACCATCGATGCCGATGCCGTTGCCACGCACCGCGCCGATGATTCCGGCGACGTGCGTCCCGTGCAGTGCATCTGGTCCCATCACGTCGGCGTTGCCGTAGTAATGCTCCGACGGGTCCGAGTAGTTGTCGCCGACCATAGGCCGCGGGTTGAAATCCAGATTGAGGCCGTAATCCAGCTCGCTCCGGAGCGACGCTTCGGCCTCAGCTATCGACGCGTCATCGATCCCGCGCGCAGCAAGGCTGATGTACAGCGTGCGCGCGCTCGCGATGTCGGAGCTGCTGGGCGATAGAGCTGTCACATTCGCGACGGTGACCGCCTTGCCTCCCAGAGCCAGCTTTAGCGTCGCGATCGCCTTCGCCAGCGCGGCCTTGGCCGCCTCTACCTGCGTGAAAGTCTGCTGTGCGGCAGCCTGCCGACTGGTCAGATCGGCGGAAAGCGTGCTACATGTCTGGGAGTCGGGCGCGGGCGTTCCAGCACCGGCTGCAGTACCCTTGCAGCTACCGACCAGACGAGCCAACTCGTACGTGTCGTACCGTACGTCGCTCGATGGTGTGCCGCCGATGAAGTCCCAGCCGCGTACATCGTCCACATAGCCGTTCTTATCATCATCCTGGGAGTTGGACGCTGTCTCCCCAGGATTTGTCCAGAGATTGGCGCGCAGATCGACGTGTGAAGTGTCCACGCCACCATCGATTACCGCCACGATCACGGTGCGCCGTGGCTGTTTCCCGGCCAGCAGCTCACGCATCGCACGATCCGCGCTGATGCCCGGATAGTTGTCGGTGGTGGGGTCGAGCAACTGCCAGTTCAGCGGCGCTTCGCGTACAGCTGGGGCGGTGGGCGACGGAGCCGGCGTTACTGGGACAGGCGGTGGCGCGACAATGCCCGCTGACGAGCAGCCAACCACGACGAACATCGCAATACCAAACAGCGATCTGGGCGCAACGTGACCAGCAATTACACTCCAGAGCTTCTGCTGCACCATCCGACGATCTCTCATCTCACGCACTCCCGGCCCGTATTGTGGTGGCAGTAATGTAGATCATTTACCGCTGCCCGGACTCGCAGAGGTGTCCATGAAGTCGATCTCCGCACTCTCTCCATACAGCACGCTTCTACCAGCCGGTGGGGTTTGCGGGTTGCGTGAAGGGCGGCCCGGTGGATCTTATACAGCACCATGCCGCAATCAGGATACCCATTGAACGAAGGCCCAATGACCACCGAGCCCGATCGGAGCTCACGTCGCGATTTCGTAACCGATGTAGGACGGCTCGCATCCGTGGTAGCTCTTACCGCATGCGTGAATCCGCGGCATGCCCCGCGACCGGGTCAGCTGCTCGCTCCGCCCAGCACCCACGCCGCAGCTCCGGCGGGTAAATGGGACCTGTCGTGGATCGATCGTCTCGCCACAGCAACCGATCGCGCCGTCTTCGACTGGCCCGCGATGGAAGATCCCGAGGACTCTACCACGTTGGACCACGCCGCCCGTTATCTCGACAACTGCGAGGCTGCTTACGAACCGGGAACATACGAAGCACGCGTCGTCCTTACGATTCGCGCGCGCGCCGTGCCGACGGCTCTCACCGACGCGGCGTGGCAGCACCATGCGTTGGGCGTCGAGTACAACGTAAAGGATCCAGTCACGCATCAGCCAGCGGTGCGAAACCCATTCTGGCATCGAGCACCAGGTCCAATCACCGCCGTAACGCCGCCAACCCTCGAAGATCTGGTTCGACGCGGAGCGATTGTGCTCGTCTGCGACTTTGCGCTCGGTCATCTGGCGAAACGCCTCGCAACCAAGAGTGGTCGTGATGTTGATGAGGTACGTCGCGAGTTGCGCGGTGAGTTCGTCCCCAATTCGTTCGCGGTACCATCTGGGATCTTCGGTCTGGTGCGGGCACAGAACGCCGGCTGCGCGTACGTGCGCGCGTAAGGCAAGATCAGAGATGTACAGCTGCTATCGGGCATCACCACTCGTCGGA
>JBPCQO010000008.1:0-28573 GCA_050998035.1 Gemmatimonadaceae bacterium
CTGCCATACCAAGAATGCCGTTCATCGGGGTGCGGATCTCGTGCGACATGCGCGCGAGGAACTCGCTCTTGGCCTGATTCCCCTGCTCGGCCTTCTCCATCGCGTCCGCCAGCTCCACCGTACGCTCTCGAACCTTCTGGTCCAGTCCGGCGAGGAGCTGCTGCATCTCTCGCATCAGCTCCTCGCGCTCTATGAGCGCGTCACTGATCTTGTCGTGGACAACAGTGGCATCGGTGCTGCTCGATGCCGCTGCGGCCGCGCTGATGAGCTTGAGCATCCGAACGCGACGCGCGAGCGCCACAACTGCACACGCCTGCGCTACGAGCGCTAGGCCGATCAGGAGAGCCTGGGCAGACACGGCTTGATACCCCGAGATTAGTGGGCCGCCTTCTTTGCGGCCCACCCCCAGACTACCACACCAGCCGCAGCCTGGCGCTGACCAGCGTTTCGTGTGGAAGCAGATTCAGCGAAGATCGGCACCGACTCAGCATTGATTAGCGCCGCGTTTGCGACACCGCCGTCGAGTATGGCTGTCGTCGCGTAAAGCCGCCGCTCCACATCTGCGAGCATTCGAGACACGTGCCCGAGTTGCTGCGACGTGATGTCCTGAAACTGGAGCGAGCCCATGATGGCGAATAGCTCGTCACGAAGCCGGCTGCGTACTGCGGCCGCCTTTACTGTCGCGTCGCCACCGGCTGCACACCCATCAATTTCGTCAAGATGATCGATCAGCCCTTGCGCGCGATCAAGGCCGTCCATGATGCGCGTGGCGGCGAGCTCGGTTGCGGAGGATACCTCCGCCAGCTTTGCTGTGCTGTCGTGGATCTCACGCAGTGTGACGTCCTGAAGAACCTCGCGACTCTCACGCAACGTACGGAGAACCTGTTCGATTTCCATATTTGCACGCTGCATCACCGCGAGGAGCACAGCGAGGTGATTACCCTCGGGCTGTGCCTCGCACAACTCTTCGATCTCGCGATCGACGAGCCGAAGCACCGTCTCGGAGTCGTAGAGTACTTCGGTGACGCGAGAGGAAGGCATACTTGCTACGCTGCACGGGCGGCAAGTACTGCATCGATCTTCTCGCGCAACACCTGGGGTGTGAAAGGCTTCACGACGTAGCTGTCCACACCAGCCTCCATCGCGGAGAGAATGTCATCACGGACGCTGCGCGCGGTGACCATGAGAACAGGAAGTCCCTTCGTGTCCTCGCGCGCGCGGACCGCGCGCGTCAGCTCGGCACCGCTGAGCTTGGGCATGTTCCAATCCGTGATGATAAAGTCGATCGAATCCATCTTCTCGAGCGCTTCGGCCCCATCTCCAGCCTCGATCACGTCGGTAAACCCTACCCGCTGTAGAGAGTTCACCACTATGCGCCGCATCGTCGCGGAGTCGTCGACCACCAAAAATCTCATGTGCTTAGTGCTCCAGAAATAATTACGAGAAACTCGAAACTTAGAGATCGCCGCTGCGCATCAGCGAGCGTGCGACGTGATCTGCCATGCCGAGCGTGTCGTACGCCCCTGACAGGATGTTGGAGCGAATCTCGTCCAGCCGGCGTGGATCGAGCTCCGACGTATTGGCCTGATCGGCTGGAGCTGCTGCTCCGGACAGCGCACGTCCCGCATCCGAGATCTGAACCGCGTCGGATCGGCGTACGCTGCTGATTTCGTCGATAGCGTTCTGCGTCGCAGACGTGGCACCGCTCTGCGGGGAACGCTGGGCTGCTTCTGTGCGAGCGACATCGCTCGAGGTCTTATTCACCTGCATCTGGACTCCTCCTTGTGATCGGAATATCGGTACGCGTGAGACGCGACTTTACCCATCTTGATCTTGCTCCGCCGGCGATATTATCGCCGGATGTCCAACCCTGCCGCTAGCTCAGATTTCAGTCCGGCGTCGTGATATCGAGTACAGACGGGTGGGGCCACTTCCGTGCCGCGCAACACCCGGGCCACATGGCCACACAGATGAGCGACAATTTCATTCGAAGTGTCGTCCTCAGCCGTAGCCGGCAACGTCTCCGCGTCCGCTTTGTGGATCTCATGTCTACCAGAGCCGAGAGCACGCAGGACGCTGCCCATTGCACGGTCCACACTTGCCTGAAGAATCAGTGACGGCGCGATGGGCACGAGGGCTACGCTCCCCGCGCTTCGTATTGTGGGTCGCTTCCGGCACCAGCCATGCTACTGCTCGGCCACTGTGTACGAGCGGCGATTACCCATGATTCGTGGAGGCTCGCAATCATTTCTACCGTCTTACCCAGACGCTCAGTATCGAGAGAGCGACCTACGGCGAGGATCTCACTGCCGAAGTACGCGTAGAGCGCCGCCAACCGATCAGCAAGCTCGCCACCCTGGTCCCGATCAAGTGCACTCATCAGCTCGATGATTATGGCCGACGCCTTCTCCAGGCTAGCAGCCTTGCCTTCGTAATCGCGCTGCTGAATCTGTGCCTGAGCACGCCGCAGGTGCGCTAAAAGGTGCTCATAGAGCAATGGGACAAGCCACTCTTTTGGGCGGCTGACCACATCATTCTCGAGGTACTTGGAGGTGTACGCGCTGTATCCCATGTAGAGCAGTGTCGGGTAGGCGCGGAGAAAACTTGAGTCGGACGCTCCGGCAGTATCTAAGTAACGGTGAGTACGGCAGAGACTGCCGTCAGCCGTGCCGGTCGAGCGCCCGCGCAGACGTCGTTTGCGCGTGGTACCGAGCTACAGCACTACCTGGGAAGGAGGGCGGAGAGTTCGCCTGACGCATCTCCCGAGCGGCTTTATCACGCTTCTGGACGCATATGGCCTCAACACTTTCTGCACCGCCGGCGAGGACTGCAGCACGAGCCGATGCACTCGCCATCCGACGTGCGACATCACTGGATCGGGGCCCTGAATAGTTATGCGAATCGAGCGCTTCGCGCCATGGGGCGAGACGTCGACCGCATGCTGCTGCCTGGCGCGCGATGCGATCGCCACGCGCCGCCGTTTCGACCGCACCATCGATATTGCCGGCAGCAATCAGGGCGCGCTGTGTATCCAGCAGGACGGAGTACTCTGCGGCCAGAGCGTGGAACTCATCAATCGCGGCGATCGCCTTGGCGTGCGCTGACGCTGGCAGGTCGGCCCCAGGCTCCCCGTGCATCATTTACCGGAATTAGTGGACGAGGACGCTATCGAGGCCAGGAACGAAGCACCTTGCGCCCTCAGCTGCTGGACGGTGGTATCCATGGCGAGATACACCTTCAGCAAAGCCTGGCGGTGGAGTTCCATGCGAGCGTTGAAGCTATCCAGGCGTGCCTGCTGTACGGCAATCTGATCGGCAAGCTGCGACTGCCTGGATGGGATGGACCCCCCAGCGTCGCCCCATGTTTTCACAAGTCGGTCAACCACAGCACCGACACCCTCGTTCAGGCCGACCGAGCCGATAGCACCTGTAACAGTACCGGAGTAGCCAACGCTGAGACCGTCAACTGCAGTGCCGGCTGACCCTACAAGCTGCTGCGCAGATCCGGTCGCGGCGTAACCGCCTATAGTGCCCTGAACGTCGGTGCCGTGCACCGTACCGGCAGCGAGACCTAGCTGTGCACTCCCGTCAGAACCACCGGGCGTAAATGCCACACTGATTCCGGCAGCAGAGCCATAGGAACCGTGGGTGATCTGAATCTGGTTCCCTACGGCGCTCGCAGTCAGAGGCAACGGACCGTGGCCGGGCGCCGTCGGGTCGATGCTGCCGAAGCTGAAACCGCCGCCACCCTGGTTACCTGCTGTCAACGTCAGGGAAAGCGGTGAAACCCCGGCTACTGAAGATGTTACCGAGATCTTGCCGTTGGCGAACGATACAGTGCCCGAGCTGCCGATGGCCGACTGGACTCCGGCGACGAGGTCCGCGACTGTTGAGCTCGATCCTACGGAAAGGGAGCCGGTGTAGGATGTCCCATCTGAACGCGCGCCGCTAAACCCAACCGTATCACCTGCCAATATCCGTGCAGCCGGAGAGCCGCCCATATGTAGATCAACCAGGCTGGTCACCGTTGTCGCTGGCGTTGTGCCAGATGCATCATTGAGGGCAACTGCCGACTGTACTGTCCTCGGCTGGGAAGTCGAGAATGCGGAGTTCATCGCGGCAACTATCTGAGCAGTGGTCATACCATTGGACAGTTGCACACTGGCAGAAGCGTTTCCTGCCAGATCGGTCACGGAAATCACGTCTGGCGTGGCATCATCGACATATGTGCCGCTGAAGCCTGTGCCGAGTATCTCCGCCCTCGAGGCAGCTGCGGTGACATTCACCGCATAGCTGCCACCTCGCGTCGCGGCCGTGGAAGACGAGTAGAACAGCGACGGGTTGGATGAGGTGCCACGTTCCATGAACAGCTTTTGCACGTCATCGAAACGCGTCGTGAACGCCGCCTGGAATTTGGTCGAGTCCAGTGACAGTTGGCCGTCCTTTGTAAGCGCAATGCCCGCCATTCCTGCAGTCGCCAGATCCGGCGCTGCACCGCCTATGGTGGTGAGCATCGATTGAGACAGCGCGCTGCGCTCGAGTCGCAGCGTGCTGTCGTTGTACAGTGGCGGGTTTGCCGCCGTACCCGTCGCCGCCGTCTGCTGTTGCTTGACGAAGTCGATGATCTTGTTGTAAGAGTCGATGTAGCCCTGGACCGCGCTCTGTGCGATGGATGCGCTGCGCTCGACGGTGATGTTGGCAGTCACCGTGGGATCAGCAGCCATAAGCGTGAGCGTAGTATCAGCGATAGCGTCAGTTACGGTGTTGGTCGGCCGGGTGAATGCAACGCCGTCTACGGTGAACTGCGCGTCCGCTCCGGCGACGAGCTCGCGGGATCGACCTGTGCTGCTGGCGCTGAATGCCCCAAGATCGAGCCTGCCGCCGCCTTCGTTATGCGCAACAATCTGAACCCCCAGCGAGCTCTGTCCGGCGGTGCCGTCGGAAACGACGATATGGCCTGAAGCATCGATCGACGCCACAGCTGGGCGGGTGCCGGCGCCGAAGCCATTAGTGCTGTTGTTGAGCGCCATAAGGACGTCCTGGACGGTGCTCCCAGCCGCAACGGTGAACGACAGGTTTACAGCCGATCCATCGCCGCGCGTTCCTGACATCGTGAGCGTGTCGCCAACCTGGGCTCCCGAAGCGGCTCCGCCGTTCCAGAGACTGGATAGCAGGGTTGTAGAGTTCGCTGGCGTGGACGCGTCACCCGCCGTGAGTGCGCCGCCCTGCAGGGTCTGCGCAATTGCAGACCGTCCGTTTGCAACAACGCCGAGCTGCTCCAGGGTGTTCCCCGCATCGACGAAGCTCGTGGTATTGCGGATGTCGAGGTTGTACTTGGTCGCTCCATTCACCGTGGTACTCTGGACGGTGGCAGAGATGCCGGTAAGTGCCGAAAGCTTGGTAGCGATGCTGGTAAGCGAGTCGGTACCGAGGTCGATGCTCACATTCTGACCGCCGACCTGTACCGTCTGGATCGGCGGCGCTGTCGCGAAACCCAGTTGTGATGCAATGGACGTGGTGGCGGAAGCGAAGGCATCGCTCTGGCCTCCGGCACTGGTCGGGTGCTTGATCGCCTGCGTACCGTCGATCCATCCGAGCTGCTTAGCTACGCCCTGCACCCCATCGATCAGATTGATACCAGTGGCACCGGTCTTCTGACTGGTGAGAACGATGCGCTGGGTATTGGAGGAGTCGGTGACTATAGAAGCGGAGACGCCGCTGGGGCTACTGCCCGAGTTGACCGCGTTAATCTTGTCCCGGATCCCGGCTAGAGAATCTGTGGCGACAACATTGACGGCCTTGCCGTTGACGACGAAGTCGCCGGCAAGGTTGAGTGTACTCTGATTACTGGCGAAGGTCGCGCCGGAGAGTTTTTCGGCCTGTGCGGTCTGACGGACCTGGACGGCGTAGGAACCAGGGGAACCCCCGGCGGCGGCTGCCGCGCTCAGGACCGTACGGCCAGTCGCCGATGTTGCGTTGGCGACAGTAGTGCTCACCCCGCCGAAAGCCGTTCCGTCGCGCATCTTGCTGGCCGCGCCTTCCATCGTGGCGAGGAGCCCGCTGTATGTCTTGTATGCCGCTGTCTGCGCGTTGGCCCTGGCAATTCGCGCCTGGATCAGAGTAGCCGGGCGCGACTCTACAGCGATCGTCTGATCGACGATTGACTGATAGTCGATTCCGCTCCCGAGACCAGTAAAGCTCCCGATTGGACCTGTCATGTTATCCTCTTTATGCGACGAACCCGTAGGAGCCCGGATGGGCCCCTACGGTGTCGTGATCGGACCCTCAGGCGCGAGAGATTCCTCTTCGGCCGCGGGAATCCGGCCTACTTGATCAGCTGAAGAACGCTCTGGGCGCTGGTGTTGGCCTGCGCCAGCATCGCGGTGCCAGCCTGCTGCAGGATCTGCTGCTTGCTGAAGTTCGTGTACTCCTGCGCCATGTTCGTGTCGCGAATCACGGACTCAGCCGCGGAGACGTTCTGGTAGAGCGAGTTCACGCTCGCCGTGGCGTAGTCGAGGCGGTTCTGCGCCGCACCGATGGTACCGATCGTCGTGTTCAGAGATGCGAGCGCGCTCGAAATTGTAGTGAGCGCCGTAGTTGCAGCGGCGTTGTTGGCGACGCCGGAACCGCTCAGACCAAGGCCGGTGAGGCTGAGGTCACCGAGCGCGACGTTGACAATGTTGTCAGCGTCGGAGGTTGCGCCGGCACCGACACGGAAGTTGCCACCCGTCGCTGCCGTCATCTTAACCGCCTTTCCATTCAGTGCAGAGGTTGAAACGCTAGCGCCAGCGGTAAAGGATACCCCGAGCTTGTCAAAATTCAGGGTCGCAGCGCCACCGGCATAGGCGAGGGTCTGATTGATGTTGCCCGCACCGGTCACACCGTTATCCAGCGCCACCGTGGTTGCTGTCTGCGTGATGGTAAATGTCTTGCCTGCCGCCGCACCGTTCGATGAGACGCCGCTGACGCCACCGACCGAGATAAGTGTGCTGTTTGCTACGTTGCTGTCCACTGATGCGCCGAAGTTGCCGTCGAGCAGAGTCGTACCCTGGTACGTGGTGCTTCCGATGGTACGCGAGATCTCGCTCTTGAGCGACGTGAACTCGGCGTCGATCTTGGAACGATCGGTGTCGGTAACGTTGTCGGAAGCAGACTCCGTAGCCAGTTCCTTCATACGGTCGAGAATGTTCGAGATCGTCTGCGTTGCACCGTCGGCGATCTGGAGCACAGAGGTCGCCTGTGAAGCGTTGCGTCCCGCCTGCATGAGACCGCGGGCGTTGCTACGCAGTGAGTTTGCAATGCTCAAACCTGCAGCGTCGTCGCCGGCGCGATTGAGGCGGAAACCAGAGGACAGCTTCTCGATCGAGCGGCTCTGATTCTGTTCCGTTACCCCGATGTTGCGCAGGGCGTTCATTGCGGTAACGTTCGTCTGGATATACATTTTTTCTGTTACTCCATTAACAGATATTGTCGGAGCATCCGTGCTCCCGTGACGGCCCGATTGGCCGTCTGGTGTATTTATCGACGCGTACTACAAAAGCTTTACCACCAACTTTTCTAGAGGTCGAACGTTTCCCGGATTGCGTAGCGTCCGTCCGCGAGTACCACCTGATGTCCCTCGCAAGACCGGGTATTGATCACCACCGGACCCTGGAGATTGGCGGTGGACTTCTCGGACCGCCTCTGCGGAAGCGTGACGATTGCCAGCACAGTGACATCGTCAGGCGACGTTACGCTGTGCACTATATCGGTTGCAGCCAGATCAACGGTATAGCCGTCGAAGAAGATGAACGGATCTACCATCAGAAAGGCGAGCGTGGAGTAATCCATCGACTGCAGCCAGTACACATGCTCGCGCTCCGACGGAAGGAGAATGAATGATCTGCACTCCGGAAAGCCAAGCAATCCATGGGGAAACGTGATAACTGCGCTCGGCTGTACCGTAAGAGTGCCAAGGAGATCCGAGACGACAGCGATAGTGCTGGGCATTGAGTGGGCTGGAGCGGCGGAGGTCATTTCAGGTAGTTCGTCACGGTCATGCCAATCACGCGCGATGTCGCGAGCATTGCCGCCTGATAGGTGGTCTGTCGGCTTACAAGATCGGTCATGGCCTGCGCCTGATCGACGTCGGAGAGGTTGGACTTGAAGGTCTTGAGGTTCGTCTCGAGCGCGTCGAGGTTGGAATTGGTGATATCGAGATGGTTCTGACGGGCGCCAAGATCGCCCACGAGCGCCTGCACGCCCTGCTGCGACGTGCCGAGGCCGCTGAGTGACGCACCAATCGCCGTCGGATCATTCGCACCGAGTGCAGTGGAGAGGCTCTTCAGTGAATCCAACACGCCGGTATCGAGCAGCATCTCCTTCGCGTTGTGGTTGGACTTGAAGAGCTGCCCAGCGCCGATCTCAGTCGTGTGCGTCCCTCCCGGGGGCATTGCAGTGGTGTAGAACGGCGGCGAAGTGGTCAATGGAGCATCGGTGATGTTGTCGCCGCCGAACAGATAGCCGTCCTGATACTTGGTGTTGCCGAGCGAAGCGATGAACGTGATCAGGTTATCGACCTCCGCCTTCGCCCCGCCACGGGTGCTCGCCGTCGATGAGGACGTTCCCTGCTGGATCGCTATTTCCTTGGCGCGATCGACGGCGTCGGTCAGCTGGCTGAGGACGGAGTCTTCCAGGTTGGTGCGCGCAGTTGCGTCGCCGATGTTGCGGCGATACTGGTCCAGCGCCCGGAGAGCGCCGGAGCTCTCCATGATGGACGACTGAGCACGAGGGTCGTCGGCAAACGAGCTGTACTTCTGCCCGGAGCTGACCTGGGCCTGTGCCTGCGCGACGCGCTGCAGGTTACTCTGTAGCGAGAGCGTCGCGTTGCGCTGAATGATATTGTCTGTTACGCGCATCATGTTATTGCAATGCCTCGGGCAAAAGCGTATGCTGGGGAGTATCGGGTGCTGCGGCCCGCCACTTTACGGCCATACACCAGAAGCCGGGCAGTCGCCGGGACCATGCGCATCATCCCCATATCCATCCTATCCAGCAGCCCATGGCAACCATCCTGTACGTAGATGACGAGCCATCCGTCGGGTTGATACTCGAGGATACCCTCAAGCGGGCCGGGCACGACCCCGTGGGAGCGCGCAACGTTCCCGAGGCGCTCCAGGCACTGGCGCGCGGCAACGTCGATCTCATCATATCGGATTACAGGATGCCGGGGCTCACTGGGTTGGAGTTTCTGGCACTGATCCGGCGCGAGGGGTACGAGGTACCGCTGATCATGCTCACCGGGTATGCCAGCATTGAGCACGCTGTGTCGTCGATCAAGGCGGGAGCGGTGGATTACATCACCAAACCGGTGCGCCCGCAGCAGCTCGAGATGGCGGTGGATCAGGCGCTGCAGTTAGTGCGGCTGCGACGCGAGAACGAGACGCTCCGCCGTGAGGTGATGGAGTTCAGAAATGAGCGGCAGATCGTCGGCGACGGGGTCGCGATCCGCCGGGTTATGCAGACGGTGACCACCGCGGCGCCGACGCGGGCGACGGTCCTGCTGCAGGGCGAGTCGGGCACGGGCAAGGAACTGTTCGCTCGTGCAATCCACGACCAGAGCGACAGGCGTGAGCGGCCGTTCATCCAGCTCAACTGCGCCGCACTGCCCGAGGGACTGGTAGAGAGCGCACTCTTCGGACACGAGAAGGGTGCGTTCACGGGGGCTATCAAGCGGGTGGAAGGGGCTTTCGAGCGTGCTCATCGCGGAACGCTCCTGCTGGACGAAATCTCCGAGATGAGGCTGGACCTGCAGGCCAAGCTGCTGCGTGTTCTTCAGGAGCAGGAGTTTGAGCGCGTGGGCGGTACGGCCTCGATCCGGGTGGACGTGCGCATTGTAGCCACCACCAATCGAGATCTGGCGGCCGAGGCGGCGCGGGGGGCGTTCAGGCAGGACCTATACTATAGGTTGAGCACCATCCCGATTGCGATCCCGCCACTGCGCGATCGGCGGGAGGATATCCCGGCACTGGCCTACCGGTTCGCGCTGAGGACGGCGGCGGAGATGGGGAAGGAGATAAAGTCGATTGATCCAGAGGCGCTGGAGGTACTACAGAAGTACGACTGGCCGGGGAACGTGCGCGAGCTGCAGCACGTGGTCGAGCGTGCGGTGATCCTGTCCACCGGTACTGTTGTGCCGCCGCACGCTTTCGAAGGGTTTCGGTTTGGCCTTGCCCACTCAATGGGTGGCCCCGTGTCCGCCGCTCAACGCGCGACAATGGCCGCCGCGAGCAGCCAGAGAGCGGCCGGCGACGCCATGACGGTTACGGCGGCGAATGATGACGGCGTGCTGGTAAAGCTCACATCGCTCAACGTGGGAGACGCGGAGCGGAAGATGATTATCAAGGCGCTGGAGCTATCTGCCAACAACCGCACGCGAGCAGCGGAGCTCCTGGGGATAAGCGTTCGGACGCTTCGTAATAAGCTCAACGGCCCAACGGCGGATGAGGCAAGCTTGACCGTGTAGCAAACGGCACATTCTTCCGAAGCGGCAACTCCTGCCTATCGGAACACGCCGCAATGCACGCGTTGTGGAGCAATTACCAGCGGCATTGAGAAGCGCTAAGTGACTGTCTAATAGTCACTTAGCGCTTCCTCTTTTAGTCTACTGAGCGGCGGTGGACAATGTGGTCTTCACGTTGCTTTACCTCGTCCCCGAGATGATTAGCGGATTCATTAACCGAGTTAGCTCGGCCGGTCAGCTGAAGGACGCACTGGACGTCAGTAGTCAGCGGGTACGGTCAATCGCCGATCGCGTGTCCAAGGCATCGCTACAGAACCAGGACGGGTTCGCGCTCCCGAACGTACCAGCCGCGGGTGGTCAGGCCGGATTGCCTGGCTCGGGCGGCGTCGACATCGAATCAGAGATGACGAGTCTGGCTGACGAGGAACTCAGGTACGAGACGACATCCAAGCTTCTCTCCAAGGCATATGCACAGATCCGCAGCAGCATGAAGAGCTAATAACAGATGCCTACACCGATCGGACTTCTCCCAACTGCTCCTGATTCGATGCGCCAGCCGATGTTTCGCTCGCTATCGATCGCGGCGAGCGGGCTCTCGGCCCAGCGTCAGCGGATGGAGACCATTGCGTCGAACATCGCGAATGCGGAAACGACCCACGACGCGAACGGTGCGCCGTACAAGCGCCGCGTCGCCGTGATGGCATCGGGGGAGAGCGCGAGTGGCGCCGCGGCAGTGCTTGCACCCGGGCAGCCGGTGGGCACCGCCGGCCCGTTCAACGGCGTCGCAGCGTTCGATGTTCCCGGCGCAAATCTATCGACCGACGGACCGCGCAGCTTTCAGATTCCCGTACTGGAGACTAACGGTCCGGACGGCGGCGGCACCGGTGTGCATGTGGCCGCAATGCAGGAAGATGGGAGTGCGGGTCAGCTCGTGTACGATCCGGGCCACCCTGACGCTGACAAGAATGGCTACGTGCGGTACCCGAATGTGCGAATCACGGACGAGATGGTGGACATGATGGACGCGCGCCGAGTGTACGAGGCGAACGCCAGCGTTTTCCAGTCCGCGAAGTCGATGTTGCGCCGCGCGTTGGACATCTAAGCCGGAACGAATACAATGGCAATCAACAGTATCAACGGACCGGCTTTCAATCCCTACGCAAACGGGGTTGGATCGGCACGTACCAGCGACATAACGCCCAGAGCTCCGCTGGCACCCAGCACATCGAACAATGTGCCTCTGCCCGCGGCCAGCCAGAAGTCAGTCGCCGATGCCATCAAGAGCGATGCAAGCTCACGTGCGGCGCAGGTACAGTCAGCTGACGCACCGCAGGGTGTGGATCAGGATCTGTGGAGCGTGCTCACAAAGGATGAACGCTCCTTCTTTGTGAAGTCCGGCGCGATGGGACCGTTGACATACGGTCGCTTCAGCGCGCCACAGGGTTCGACCCCAGCACCGATGCTGCGCGGCGGACGTCTCGACATCAAGGCCTGAGGACCCGCACATGTCTGATCCACTAGGCGAAATCGGCAAGGCGGTTGGCAGCGCCATTGGCCGCACCGGGCTGGATACTGGGGCGAAGCAGATCCCGGTTCTCCAGGACGGCGGCGGCGCGAGCGGCACGAGCTTCGGCGACACGCTCAAGCAGATGGTGAACAAGACGTCAGACCAGCAGGATGTGGCAGCCGACTACGCGGCACGCTTCACACGTGGTGAGCCAGTAGAGCTGCATCAGGTGATGGCATCCGCGGAAGAGGCGTCGTTGTCGCTGGAAATGCTGGTGGAGGTGCGGAACAAGTTTCTCGATGCGTACCGCACCGTCATCAACATGCAGTCTTGATAGTGACCAGAGGAACACTGACTCGTGGCTGACACATTCCTGCAGTTGCTCGATCGGTTGGGCGGTCGCCAGCGGACGATGTTGATGGCAGTCGGCGTCGTGATGGCGGCGGCGATCTTCGGCGTCTCACGCTGGGCAACGGCACCGGATTGGGTTCCGGCGTTCACCAACCAGCCGATCGAAACCGTTGGTCTGATGACCGACAAGCTGCAGCAGGCAGCGATCCCGTTCAAGCTCGACCACGGCGGCAGTGACATCCTGGTGAACGCGACTGATGTTGCACGCGCACGTGTAACGCTTGCGAAGGATGGGCTGCCATCGGCTGGCCGCCCCGGGATGGAGCTGTTCGATCAGCCGTCGTGGGGGATGACCGATTTCACGCAGCGCATCAACTATCGGCGCGCACTAGAAGGAGAGCTCGAGCGCACCATTGGAAAGATGCGTGGGGTTCAGGCCGCGCAAGTTCATCTGGCACTGCACGAGCAGTCCACCTTTAGACAGCAGGACAAGCCTTCCAACGCATCGGTGGTACTGAAGACCGGTGGCGCCGCGCCCGCGGCGGACGTGGTACAGGGAATAGCACATCTGGTGGCGAGCAGCGTGGACGGCCTCACCAGCGAGCACGTAACAGTGTTGGACGATGCCGGACGGATGTTATCGATGCCAATGGATGACGGCTCAGTCGCGTCGCTCACGAGTTCGCAGCTCACCACGCAGCGCGAGGTCGAGGGCTACCTGCAGACGAAGGCCGAGGGAATCATTGGTGACATTGTCGGATCCGGGAACGCGCGTGTTCGCGTAACAGCGGCGCTCAATTTTGACAAGATCGAGCGTCAGTCGCAACTGGTTGATCCGGAAAAGCAGGCCACCAGCACGGAGCAGAAGTACGAGATCACGCCTGGTGCACAGGGCGGCGCTGCCTCTTCCAACGTGGCGACGAGCTACGACAATTCCAAGATCACGGAGAACTTCTCCGGATCGATCGGCAATATCAAGCGACTCTCAGTAGCTGTCCTGCTCAACGATAAGGAGATCGCGCCGGCGGCGAACGCAAAAAATGCGAAAGTCACATACGTCGCGCGGACCCCCGCGGAGATCAACCGAATAGAATCGCTGGTACGTAGCGCCGTCGGTGCTGACAGCACGCGCGGCGACATGGTGACCGTGGTTGCGACGCACTTTGATGGCGCGCAGATCGTCACGGCTCCGGAGGAAGTGAAGCCAGACATGATGGCCCGGGTAGTGGAGTTTCAGAAGCCCATTATATCAGTACTCGCGCTCGTGGTAATGCTGGTTGTGGCGATGATGCTGGTGCGTGCGATCAAGTCGACGTCAACGGTAGAGTTAGCATCCATTCCAGGACAGCTCGCGCTGCCAGCAGGGGCAACGTACTCGTCCGCGTTCGCGTCGAACCCGCATGATACCGCGGCGGCCATTGCGGCCACGGCCAGTGCGGCAACGGCCAGCCAGGGGCAGCACGGCGCCGCGTTGCCGTCCAGCGCGGAGCCGCTTCGTTTCCCGGCGGACATGGGAACGCGTGGCAAGGTGGTGGCAACCATTGCGGCGAAGCCGGAAGTATCAGCGCGCGTCGTACGCGCCTGGTTGAAGGAGGCTTAAGCGATGAGCACCTCAATGGCTACCGCCGCTGATCGCGGCGCGAGTCTCACAGCCGATGACCTGAGCGGACCGCAGAAGGTTGCGGTGCTATGCATGGCGCTTGGTGCGGAAGAGGCCGTGAAGCTCACGCAGTCGCTGGCTCCCCAGGAGGCTGAGGAGATAAGCTTCCACATCGCTCAGATGGAGCAGGTGAGCTCGAAGACCGTCGAAGCCGTGTTCAGTGAATGGATGAACATGGCGATCGCGGTGGACTCTATCACGACGGGCGGTCTCGTTTACGCCAGTGAGGTGTTGGAGAAGGCCTTCGGGCCGCCCAAGGCGTTGGCTACGATGACGCGCATCCAGTCACAGCTAGCCGACTCCGCAGGTCTACATCGGCTGCGCAGTGCCGATCCGCAGCAGCTCGCAACGACGCTGCGTGGTGAGCACCCGCAAACGATCGCGCTCGTACTGGCGCACCTGGAATCAATGCAGGTTGCGACAATCCTGCGTGATCTGGATCCGTCACTGGGCGGAGAGGTGATGTATCGCATCGGCTCGATGGAGAAAGTCGCACCTGACATGATGCTGCTGGTAGAGAAGGCGCTCAGCAACGAGACCGACCTGAGCTTCACGCGCGGACTGCGTGCAGCAGGTGGACCGGATGCTGTCGCGAGTGTGCTGAATCACGTATCGGGAACGCTCGAGAAGGATCTACTCGATCGTATCAACGAACGCGATGCGCAGCTTTGCGAACAGATCAAGAACCTGATGTTCATCTTCGACGACGTGAGCAAGCTGGACGACCGGTCGCTACAGCGGCTACTCCGCGAGGTGGAAGCCAAGACCCTATCGCTCGCGCTCAAGAACGCCAAGGAGGATCTGCGTACGCGGATCATGGGCGGAATGTCGCAGCGTGCGGTCACTGCACTCAAGGACGAGATGTCGATGCTGGGTGCCGTGAGACTACGCGATGTCGAGGCGGCGCAGGCTCAGGTAGTGGCGCAGGTGCGGCTATTGGAAGCGGCTGGCGAGATCACTCTGGGCGGCGGGTCAGAAGATGCATTCGTCGAATAGGCCCGGCGTGTACCGCGGCACGGCCACGGTGCCCGAGCGATGGGCGCCCGGGAACCTCGCAGTCAACGCGTGGAACCAGTCCGAAGTGATGGACCGGCCTCTGGAGCAATCGAGCGCAGAGATACAGCTCGATGCCGAGGAGCGGCTCCGGAAGGAACATCAGTGCCAGTTGGAAGGCGCACGCGCAACGGCGTACGAAGAAGGACTTGTCGCGGGTACGCTGGCCGAGGGCACGCGTCTTCGCACCGTGGTCGCTGCCGCTGAAGCTGCACTGGACAACATTCGAGAGAACGAGACCAAGTGGCAGGAAAGCGTTGTGGAGAACATCGCCGCTCTGGCAGTGACGATCGCACGGCACGTCGTCGGGCGGGAGATCAGCTCCAACCCCGCTGGAATAGCGGATCTGGTTCGCCGCGCGCTGGCGGAGTATCCGATTGACCAAGCGATGCGAGTGCGAGTGAACCCGCACGATCTTTCCCTGCTCTCACTTCCCACGGCTGATGGGGGCGAGCCGATCTCCATCGCACCGAATCGTGACGTTCGCTGGATGGCGGACTCGCGCATTCAGGCCGGAGGCTGCGTGGTGGAAGGGCGCGAGCGCATCATCGATGGCCGCGTGGACACCGCGCTCGAACGCCTCTATCGCCAACTGACCAGCACCAATGCTTGAAGATCTGATGAACCGCGTCGCGCTGACGCCGCGTTTCGATCGATACGGCCGCGTGACGCGCGTCGTTGGGCTCGTGATCGAGGCGACCGGACTCGACGTCGGTGTCGGCGAACTGTGTCGGGTCACAAGTCTCACGGATGATCGCTCGATCCTCGCCGAGGTAGTTGGCTTCCAGGAGAACAACGTAATCCTGATGCCGCTCGGAGAATTGGACGGTCTTCACGCCGGAAGCTTCGTTCAGCCGCTAGGCCGTTCGTTTGGTGTGGACGTGGGGCCGTCGCTTCTGGGTCGCGTACTGAACGGGCTGGGACATCCGATCGATGGCCTTGGGCCGCTGGAGGTAACCGAACGCGTTCCGCTCACGGCTGAGCCACCGAACCCGTTGGACAGGCGAATGATCGATGAACCGCTGGAGACAGGGGTGCGCGCGATCGATGGAATGCTCACGATCGGCCGTGGCCAGCGTGTTGGCATCTTTGCGGGATCGGGCGTGGGAAAGAGCACTCTACTTGGAATGATCGCGAGACACGCGAAGGCTGACGTGAACGTGATTGCACTGTTGGGAGAGCGCGGCCGCGAGGTTCGTGACTTCATGGAGAATTCTCTGGGTGCGGAAGGATTGTCCCGATCGGTGGTGATCGTGGCGACTGGCGATCAGGCAGCGCTGGTGCGCGCACGTGGCGCGCTGGTCGCAACCGCCATCGCCGAGTATTTCCGCGATCAGGGAAAGGAAGTCCTGCTGATGCTCGACTCCGTGACGCGGGTCGCAATGGCGTGGCGTGAGATTGGGCTCGCGACTGGCGAGCCGCCAACGACCAAGGGATACCCGCCCTCTGTTTTCGCGTCACTTCCGCGTCTGCTCGAGCGTGCTGGTAACGCGCGGACGGGTGGTATCACAGGAGTGTACACGGTGCTTGTCGACGGTGATGACTTCAACGAGCCTGTTGCCGACGCGACTCGTTCCATTCTGGACGGACACATCGTACTGACTCGCAAGCTCGCATCGGCCGGTCACTTTCCATCAATTGACGTACTGGAAAGCAAGAGTCGCGTCAGGGATGCTGTGATATCCGTGGATCAGCGCACGCACGCCGAAACGATTCTCCGCCTTGAGGCAACGTATCGGGAAAAGGAGGATCTGATCCTGGTTGGTGCATACCAGAAGGGGACCAACGCCGCCGTTGACTCGGCGGTAGAGCACCGCGACGAAGTATTGGGCCTGCTCAGGCAGAGCTCAGATGAGACATCACCGATGGGCCATACGACCGCAAAGATGCGTGATCTGGCCGCGCGTATATCCAACTCGAACAGAAGGGTGGCGTAGCAATGTTCCGTTTTCGGCTACAACAGGTATTAGATCTGCGCGAGAAGCACGAGCGCCAACTTTCCACCCAACTCGTGCAGGCGATCGGGCATGAACGGTATGCACAGTCAACGCTCGATGATCTGCGCGCGATCAGGGAAGCCGGTATCGATCTTCCCGCCCCCGGAGCAGCTCGATCGATAGGCGAGCTGTCCAACATGGTGTTTCTCCAGCGGGCGCTGGATGGACAGATCGCGACTGCGAGCGATGCTGTTGACGTGGCGGGCCATGCCGTGCTGGAGGTGAAGGAAGCGCTAACTGGTGCGTTGCAGGACCGCCGCATTCTGGACAAGCTGCGCGACCGGCATGAGACCACCCACCGCCTGTCGGAGGAGCAACTCGATCGCCGCACCATGGACGACATTGCGCTATCGCGGCACACCCAGAACGCGGCGCGATGAAGGGGTTGATGAAGCGGCTACTGATTCCGTTCGTTGTGGCCTTCGGGCTGAGCCTCGGAATCGCCACTGGTGTGGTGATCGTTCGCTCACCAAAGCCGGTAGCAGCGGCGGCGAAAGCGGTTCCCTCCAAGCTCAACTCGCCGCATACGGCGCAGGCTAAGCACGACACTACGTCGGCGGAATCTCCGCTGCCGGGAAACGTGACAGCGGCCACAGCCGCTGCCATCACACCGGGGAATCCTGGTACACCAGTGCTGTTGGCCAGTGCACATGCTACACCGCAGAACGGCGAGCCGACTGGAGCACCACCCGGGGCACAGAAGAATGTTTCCGTGAGCGATGCGTCGAAAGCACCGCAGGCCGCGGCTCAGATACCCGCTCAGGACACGGTGACGGGAAAACGGATCGCAAAGGTGTTCGGTGCGATGCAGGCACGGGATGCGGCGCGCGTGCTGGAGCAGATGGACGACGCCGATGTGTGAACGATATTGGCGTCGCTGAACAACAAACAGCAGGCGGCGATTCTCGGAACGTTCCCGACGCAACGCGCAGCGACGATCATGCGCGCAACACTCCGTAACGTGGCGAGCGACCAATGACTATGACTGCAGTTAGCGGGACCAAATCCTGGGACGCTGAACCGGCTGAATCCACAGCGCCTGCACGCGCCAGGAAGAGCGCATACGATGCGACCAACGACGCACCGACGAACGCATTCGCAGCAAGCCTGGCGGCAATGCTCACTCCGCGTGCCGCGCCGGCTCCCAAGGACGACAAGGGCGGTGCCGCCTCGGATCTCGATGCTTCCACAACGAATGCCTCTGATGCTGCGGGAGACCTTGCGGGCGCAAGCGCGACAGGCTCAACCGGTACCCCGGGAACCGCAGACGGCGCAGCCAGCGGCACCCTGTTGAGTGCCGCGGATGCTGCCGCCGCGGCGCGCGCCGATGCCAGCAGTGCTTCTGTCACGAGCGTGAATACGGATGCCGATGCGCTCAACCCCGACTTCCGCGCCAGACTTGGGCGAGTCGTGACACGAATGCGCGAGGAGTACGGCAATGATGTGGAGCTTGTAGAGGGCTTTCGCCCGCAAACGCGCCAGGATGCACTGTACGAGCAAGGGCGCACCCAGCCAGGCGATGTGGTCACGTGGACGAAGTCGTCCAAGCACACACTGGGCCTCGCGGCTGACGTGAAGATCGACGGGTCGTACAACAATACTGTCGCATTTCAGCACCTGGCACAGATCGCCGCGCAGGAAGGGTTGCGCACTCTGGGCGCAAGGGATCCGGGCCATGTAGAGCTCCCCAGTCACGGCGGAGCCGCCGCATGGGGAGGTGTAGCAGCAGCAGACGCGACTCGGATGAACGACGGCGTCTCGCGCGCGGTGGGACTGGCACTGGCACAAGGCGGCGCAGCGGGCAGCGATGCGACTGGCACCGCTGGTGACCCACACACTTTGAACGGATTTCTCAACCGCATGTCTCACACTGGCGCGGGGAGCCCTGTGGCCGCGCAACAACAGTCCGGCACCGGTGGCGGCGCTGCAAGTGGCTTCGGACGTCAGCAGCGCAACTCATCCGAGCCAGACACCAAGACCAGCGGCATCGCAGACACGGCGCGCGTTGCAGATGTCGCGCAGATCGCGCATGTGGCCGATGTAGCCCAGGTCGCACAAACTGGTATTGGCTCGGCCCACGTGGCCGGACCGCACGCGATCGTGCCTAACGATGCAGCAGACCGCGTAGGACGGATGTTGGACGTGCGCGACGCGACGCCAGCCCTTCCGTTATCGCATGTGACGCTGGACCTCGACAACGCAAATGGCGGCACTGATCGCATCACTGTTCAGCTCCGCGGTGGCGCAGTCGACACGGCCATATCGCTCGGCGACGCCGGCGGAGCTGACAGGATGTCCTTGCGAGTGGGCGAACTGCAGCATGCACTTGAGCACCATGGACTTGAGGCCGGTTCCATCCACGTTGCCTCTACTGCTGGAGACACAGGTGCGGGATGGACCCCGCGCCGAGGAAGCGATCAGGACGCCCATAAGGGGCAGCCGTCGCCCAATAACCGGGACAACCGACAGGATGCGGCTGATGCCCGACAGCGCTCTCGCAGAGAGCAGCAGGGAGAAAAGAAGAAATGAGCGGAATCAGTGGAATCAGCGCATCACGGGACACCGCGACATCGGGCGCCGCTGCTACCGGCGGCAGCAACTCACAGTCCGCGATAACGCAGGCAGCGGGCGGTGCGATGGGAAAGGATCAGTTTGTAAAGTTGCTGGTAACGGAAATGAAGAACCAGGATCCGCTCAGTCCGATGGATGGCAAGGAACTCGCCGCGCAGCTGGCGCAGTTCTCGAGTGTGGAGCAGCTCGTAAACGTGAACACCAAGCTGGACGGCCTAACGCAGCTGCTCCGACCACAGACATCCGCAACCACACCGACGACGGCATAGTTGGCGCGCCGCTGTGCAGTAGGCAGCACGAAGACTTAATCACACTATCATACGCCGGCGAGCGCCGGTGTTAACCAATACAATAGGACCTTTACATGCAACGCTCGCTCTTTTCCGCCGTTTCGGGACTTCGGAACCACCAGACCCGAATGGATGTGATCGGTAACAACATCGCCAACGTGAATACGACGGCGTTCAAATCGGGTCGCGCAACCTTTAAGGAGAGCTTCTCACAGGTTCTGACCGGCGCCAGCCGTCCGGTCATCGGGCAGGGCGGCGTGAATCCGCTCGAGGTGGGAATGGGAATGCAGCTCGCCAGCATCGACACGGTCTTTACGCAGGGAAACCTGGAGACGACCGGTGTCACGACGGACATGGCCGTGCAGGGCAATTCGTTCTTCGTCGTGGGCCAAGGCAATCAGAGCTTTTACACGCGCGCCGGCAATTTCCAGCTCGACGCAGATGGACGGCTGGTTTCCCCCACAAACGGCTTCGTGGTGCAGGGGCGTATGGCGACGAACGGCGTACTGAACGGTGCCGTGACCGATATCATGCTTCCGGCCGGGCAGACCGCGCCCGCCAAGGCGACAACCAAGACCTCGATATCGGGCAATCTCGATTCTTCAGCGCCCGTAATCACCGCAGCCAATCTCGCCACCCCGACGGACGCGGAGCTGGCCGCACCGGAGAATGCAGCATCTGTGACGGAGACGTCCAAGGCTGTATACGATTCGCTGGGCGTTACACATGATGTCACGATGACCGCGTGGAAGGTCGCGCCCAACAAGTGGGACTTCAAGCTCAGCCTGGCACCTGATACGGCTGGAGGTACACCCACCAGTCTTGGGACGGGAGCGTTCGTCTTCAAGAGCGACGGAACCCTGGATACGGCAGCGTCGTCGATGCCAGCCGTGACGTTCACGCCCACCGGTAACGCCGCCGCCGTAACTATCAAGTTGGATCCTGGCGCGGGTTCCACCGGAGTCACATCCTTTGCCTCCCGCAATACAGCGCTGCTGAGAGACCAGGACGGGTACACGGCTGGCACGCTCGATCGAATCACCGTGGGACGCGACGGTACAATCGTGGGAGCATTCTCCAATGGAACCAATCAGTCGCTGGCACAGGTCGCGCTGGCCGACTTCAACAATCCGGAAGGGCTGGAGCGGGCAGGCGACAACATGTACACATTGTCGGCCAATTCAGGATCGCCGGTGATAGGCTACTCAGGCCGAGAAACATCGTCGACCATCGCGAGCGGGGCGCTCGAGATGTCGAACGTCGATCTGGCGCAGGAGTTCACTCAGATGATCATCACCCAGCGAGGCTTCCAGGCAAACGGAAAGATGATCACAACCAGCGACGAAATGCTTCAGAATCTGATTGACATGAAGAGATAAACTCACCCGCAGAGCTAGACACCTGGTCGAGTTTCCGGCAAAAACGGCCGAGGGCAGCACGGCAGATATTGCCGTGCTGCCCTTTTTACCATGCCACACGAGGGGAGGCCCATCGCGTGCTTTATGCCATAAACTATTGCGCGATAAGTACTTACGCGTGTCGCAGTGTCTCATTGGATAGTGGTATGTCGCGTGCCTTTACCCTAGGCGCAGCACTAAGCGACAGCCACTATCACTGCTCCGACCAGACGCATGGCAGAAGAGACCGCACAACCGACCGAAGCCGCTCCGCCTGAAAAAAAGGGAGGCATTGCAGCGATGCTCCCATTGGTGGGCGGGATCACTGCTGGGCTAGCGCTGGGCGCCGTACTGGGCCTGGTGGTGCTGGGTCCGCGGCTCTCCGCCAGCCCAGCGCCAGCCTCCGCGATCACGGAAGCGCACGACGCGAAGAAAGATGCTGGCAAGAAGGGTGAAGCGGCCTCCATGTACCAGATGGACAATCTAGTGCTGAACCCAGCCGGCTCCGGCGGCACGCGCTTTCTGCTCCTGTCGGTCGCTCTTGAAGTGAAGGATGCCGCCACGCTCGATGTGCTGAAGGCTCGCGACGCGGAGATCCGTGATGCGATTCTCCGCATGTTCGGCAGCAAGACTGTCGAACAGGTTTCCGAAGCGTCGACGCGAGACCAGCTACGCATTGAGCTGCTGGCAACGATCGACAAAATGTTCGCTCCCGGAACCGTCCGTAAACTGTACTTCCCTCAGTTCGTAATTCAGTGAGCACCGACGCCCGGCTGGCTTCGGGCACTCTCTCGCAGAGTGAGATCGACCGCCTGTTAGGCGGATCCGGGAGCGTGCCGTTTGTCGGCAACGGAATGGACGACCCGAGCAACGTCCAGATGTACGACTTCCGCCGCCCTTACCGTATGTCGAAGGAGCGTCTGCGGACGCTTGAAGCGATGTACGAGCGGCTGGTAAAGTCACTTGAGAGCTGGGTGATCGGCCGAATCCGCGGACAGATCGAGATGAGACTTCAGGCTGTTGAGCAGTTCTCCTTTGGCGAGTTCACGCTGTCGCTGCCCACGCCGTGTGCGTCGTTCATCACCGAGATCAACGACTCCGGTGGACAACGCGGCATTGTGGACATCGGTCAGGACTTCGCGTTCTTCCTGGTTGACCGTCTCTTTGGCGGTAACGGTGGACAGCGCTTTCCGGCAACACGACCGCTCACGCGCGTGGAGCGCATGGCGATCCGTGGAATGGTCGAGCGCGTGACAACGCTGCTGCAGGAGATATGGGCCGACCACATCCCGATGTCACTCGAGGTAAGCTCGTTCGAGTCGTTCCCTGACATACTGCTGCAGACCGCGAACCGGGACGATCCCGTTCTCGTTGCAAATATCGAAGTGATCGCCGGCGACACGAGCTCGCTGATGCTGCTCTGCCTACCGTTCGCGGTGCTGGACAAGTTCTTCACGAACAGTGTGCAGCCGCGCGTAGGGTACGCTACTGGATCAGAGCAGGAACGGGCTGACAACCGCGTGATGGCCGAACACTCACTACGCGCGACGCGCGTTGCCGTCTCGGCTCGCCTTCCCGACTTCCGCATGTCGATGCGTGATATCGCTTCGATGACTGAGGGTGGCGTGATATCTACCGCGCTGCCACACGATGTTCCCATCCGCGTAGTAGTCGGAAACCAGGATCGCTTCGCCGGCACCGCCGGAAGAGTCGGCGCCAAGCTGGCAGTACGCCTGGACGGGACGCTCACAGCGACGGGCGAGATCAACGGAATCGCAGCGGCAAGACCACAGTTCAGTGCCTCGGTTCACGCCGAGGAAGTTCAATCACAAACGATCTCCCTAGAGTAACATGGACGACAACACCACAACGACTCCAAGCGCACCCGAAAACTACAACTCGTCGGAAGCAAACGCCTTCGCGAGCGGCATGGGGAATAGTGAAGTTCCCATCTCGATGTTGCTCGATCTGACACTCCCAATCTCGATCGAGCTCGGACGCACTTCCATGACTGTACAGGAGATCCTTCGCCTGGGTCGCGGCTCGGTGGTTCAGCTGGATCGCCTGGCTGGTGAGCCGATCGATGTCTACGTTGGAGACCGCCGGTTCGCCGAGGGTGAAGTAGTGATTCTTGGAGAGACGTTCGGCGTCCGGATTACGCGCATTCTTCCGCGCGGAACCGCTGCGGAGCTCACGTCGTGAGTGCGTCATCATTCCTCACGATCATGGCCATGCTCGCCGTGGTACTCGGCGCGATGGGAGTGGCGCTGCGTGTACTCCGCCGGTACGCCGTCAGCGGCGCATCGGTGAACGGCAGCGTGAAGATGGAAGTTGTGCAGCGCCTCACGCTCGGACAAAGGCAGGGGATCGCCGTTGTGCGGGTGGGTCAACGTATTCTGGTGGTGTCGATGGGCGATGGCGGTGTTCATCCTGTAGCTGAGCTGGATGAGAATGACCTCGTCACGGAGGCGGCAACAGGCTCCACTGCATCCGTGATACCAGCTGCAATTCCCGCCGGGATCGCGAGCGGGCTGCGCAGGCTCGCGCTGCTCAAGGGCGGCGCCAAAGCTGAACCGGCTGAGACGACCAGGATTTCGTACGTCGCTCCTATGGAAGACTTTGAGGCAGTGCTCAGCATGGCGATGGGCGGGAGCGCGCGGTCGTGAACCGTGCTGCTGTTGTGCTTGGATCGGTAGCACTGGCGCTCTTCGCCGTAGCGGGTCCCGTTCCGGCTCAGCAGCAGTCGGCGGCGGCCGCAAGGGCAGCTTCACAGCCCACGAATACGGCTGCGCCACGGATTGCGACGCCGTCGATTCAAGCACCACCAGTCGCACCGCAGCCGAGTGCAGCGCTGAATGGTAGGGTCCCTCGCAACGCGGCACAGCCAACACCAGCGACCGCAAAGCAGCCGACAGGTGCGACAGCGGGCAATGCGCCAGCAGCTGGTGCATCAGCTCCGATCACCCCGTCGGCCAGTGCCGACGCGATGATCAACAAGCTCGCACCACAGATGGATCTGCAGATGGGCACCAAGGGAAGTAACGGCCTCAGACTCAGCGGTACGGTCGGAATAGTCGTGATGCTCGGGCTGCTGACGCTGCTGCCCACGCTGCTTCTGCTGATGACCGGCTTCACGCGAATTCTCATCGTGCTGCACTTCCTGCGTCAGGCACTCGGAACACAGACGGCGCCGCCGTCCCAGCTGATCGCGGCACTCGCGCTCATCCTGACGGGATTCGTCATGGCGCCGACACTGTCCAAGGCCAATGAGACAGCGCTGCAGCCATGGATGGACGGGAAGATGGAGCAGACCGAGATGATGAAGACGGCGGTAATTCCGTTCCGCGAGTTCATGCTCGCGCACACCCGCGACCACGATCTGCAGGTGTTCATCGACATGAGCGCCGGGCCACAGCCACGCAATGAGAGCGAAGTTCCGCTCGTCACGCTGGTCTCTGCCTTCGCCACCAGCGAGTTGCGCACCGCATTCCAGATCGGCTTCGCGCTCTTCCTGCCATTCATCATCATCGACATCGTCGTGTCCAGCGTGCTCATGAGCATGGGAATGTTCATGCTGCCCCCCGCGATGATCTCCCTGCCATTCAAGCTATTGCTCTTCGTGCTGGTGGATGGGTGGACGCTAGTCATCCAGTCACTCGTCACCAGCTTCAGGGTCTGATCAATGTCGCACGTTCTGGTAGTAGACCTCGCTCGTAACATGATCATGACGTCGCTCATGATTGCCGCGCCGATGCTGGTGGTGGCGCTTGCCGTCGGGCTCATCGTCTCCGTCATTCAGGCAGTGACGCAGATCCAGGAACAGACCCTCTCCTTCGTACCCAAGCTAGTGGCGGTCGCCGCAACGTTCATCATCGCGCTCCCGTGGATTATCCAGATCATGGTCAGGTACACGAGCGAGCTCTTCCGGGCCATTCCGTCGATGGTATCGTGACCAATCTCGTCCCCGTTGACCTGTTCGCTCCAGGTTCCGGGGCTGTAGCGGTATTGCTCGGTTTGCGCCTTACAGGGCTCGTTCTCATCGCGCCGGTCTTCTCGGCCAAGACGGTACCGATGGCAATCCGCACTGCGCTGATCATACTGTTCACAATTCTGATTCACCCAATGGCGTATGCCGCGGTGCACGTGCCGCCGCAGGTAACGCCCGCCACGGCACTCGGCGAGACGATTATTGGCTTCACCATCGGGCTCGGCGCCGCGCTGGTGGTCGGCGCAGCGGAATCAGCTGGCGATCTGCTGGCCATTCAGATTGGGCTATCTGGTGCATCGCTGCTCAATCCCTTCAGCAACGAGTCATCTCCGGTACTGTCCAGCTTCATGTCAATGTTCGCTGTGACGGTTCTGCTCGGGTTCAATGTGCACCTCACAATGTTGGAAGCGCTGGGTGCCAGTCTCCGGAGCATTCCGGTGGGCAGCACCATGGAGATCCAACGTGGGTTAGGGGCTCTCCTGTCGCTGAGCGGAACACTGTTCGTTACTGGGCTTCGGTTCGCGGCCCCTGTCATGGCAACAGTGATGATCGGCAACGCAGCGCTCGCCGTGCTGAGCCGTGCGGCGCCGCAGCTCAACATCCTTTCGCTCGCCTTCCCTCTGCAGATCGGCCTCGGCCTCTTCGCACTCGGCGCAGCAATACCATTCATCGCGACCACGCTGGGCGACTGGCCGCTCCAGTATGATCATCAGCTGACGACCTTGCTGACGGCGTTCGGCCCCGGCGGAGCTCGATAGCCGTGGCCGATGACTATGGCGAAAAGACAGAAGACGCGACCCCTAGAAAACTCCAGGAAGCGCGCGACGACGGTCGCATACCGCGCAGCCAGGAGCTGACGGTTGCGCTACTGCTATTGGGAATCGCACTGGTTCTTACCGCGGTTGTCCCAAGTGTCGCCGGCAAGCTCGTCGGAATCATGGGTGCAGGGCTCGCCTCCGCTGGAGATCCGGCATTCTCGGCGGAGAGCGCCGTCAGAAATCTGCAGGCATTGGGATGGCGCACGCTCGCCGTCATCATGACCGTCGCTGCTTCGCTGATGGGTATATCACTCGTGGTAAGTGCAGCACAGGCACGCGGGGTGATGTCCATTACGCCGCTAGCACCCAAGTGGGAGCGAATCAACCCGGCCGCGAACTTCGCGCGCATCGCTGGTACTCAGTCCCTCGTAGAGCTGTTCAAGTCGCTCATAAAACTCGTCATAGTTGGAGGTGCCATCCACTCAGTGCTCGGAGTGGATGCCATCAATAGCATCATCGCCACGTCGCAGAAGTCTCCCGTGGCGATGCTCGACGTTGTCCGCCAGTACTCGGTGCGCCTCGTCCTCACCGCAGGGTTGTCATACCTCGGGCTCGCCATGGCCGACTATCTGTGGCAATACTGGCAGTTCACCAAGCAGATGCGCATGAGCAAGGACGAGATCAAGCAGGAGATGAAGAGCTCGGAAGGTAATCCGCTCATCAAGCAACGAATGCGCTCGATGGCGCGCAACATGGCGCGTCGGCAGATGTTCCGCGACGTGCCAATGGCGGACGTGGTGATCGCCAATCCAACTCACCGCGCGATTGCCCTCAAGTACGATCCGTCCAAGGCTCCGGCACCGATCGTCCTTGCGATGGGGCAGCGTAAGGTCGCGGAGCACATCAAGCGCATCGCATTCGAGCATGGCATCCCGGTTGTTGAGAATCGTCCTCTGGCAATCGCACTGATCAAGCAGGCGCGTGTCGGAATGGTCATTCCTGTAGAACTCTACCTGGCGGTCGCAGAAGTACTCGCGTTCGTGATTCGTCAGCGTGCGGAGCGTGGCCCGCGCTGGGCGTATCGTCCGATCTCGCACCTCGTTGGAGATAACGTCTGATGGCCGCACCAATTGTAGGGGCGGCCGGCGGTCGCCCGGTGGGCGCAGCGCCGAGCAAGGGGGGCGCGGAGGTCGGACTCGCCATCGCGGTGATGTTCATCATCGGCGTGCTGATCGTACCGCTTCCGGGCATGATGCTGGACCTCTTCCTGGTCACGAGCATTTCGCTGTCGCTGGTCATACTATTGTCCGCGCTGTACACCACCAACCCACTCGACTTCAGCAGCTTCCCATCGATGTTGCTGCTGATGACACTTTTCAGGTTATCGCTCAACGTCGCCAGTACGCGACTGATTCTGACCCACGGCCAGGCTGGACGTGTTATCCAGGCGTTCGGTGAGTTCGTGATCGGCGGCAATTACGCTGTCGGTCTTGTCCTCTTCCTCATCCTGATCGGCATCAACTTCATCGTTATCACCAAGGGTGCGGGACGTGTCGCGGAGGTCGCGGCACGCTTCACCCTGGACGCGATGCCGGGCAAGCAGATGGCGATCGACGCTGATCTCAGCGCTGGCCTCATTGACGAGAACGAAGCCCGGCGCCGACGCGATGAGATTTCGCGCTCCGCAGACTTCTACGGCGCAATGGACGGATCGTCCAAGTTCGTGAAGGGTGACGCAGTCGCGGCGCTGGTCATCACTTTCATCAACATCATCGGCGGCATCTTCATTGGCGTGGTGCAGAAGGGACTTCCCTTCTCGCAGGCCGTGAGCACCTACACGATCCTCACCGTTGGTGAGGGACTCGTGTCGCAGATTCCGGCGCTGATCGTGTCGACTGCCGCCGGCATCATGGTGACCAACTCCGCGGGTACGGCGCAGATGGGCTCTGTAGTCGCGGGGCAGATGAGCAAGCATCCGCGCGCGCTGTGGATCGCGTCGGGCGTGCTGGGGCTCTTCTCGATAATTCCGGGGCTCCCCATGCTGCCGTTCATCGCGCTGGGTGGCGGCATGGCCGCTCTTGCACGTGCTGCTGGCAAGGCTGAGAAGAACAGGATCCAGAGCGCGGTTGCAGCACTCGCCGCGCCGATCGCCGAGGCGCCGACGTCATCTGATCCAATGCGCGACTTGCTGCAGATAGATCCGATCGAGCTGGAAGTTGGCTATGCGCTGATCCCGTTGGTGGATGAGCGGCAGGGCGGCGACTTGCTTGAGCGCATCTCCATGCTGCGCAAGCAGGCCGCGGTGGAGCTGGGCATCCTGATTCCACCGGTCCGCATCCGTGACGCCATCCGCCTACCATCAAACGAGTACATCATCAAGCTGCGCGGGAGCGCGATGGCGCGCTCAGAAGTGATGCCGCGCTTTCTGATGGCGTTGAACACCGGCGGCGTCGTCTCCCCGATCGAGGGGATTGACGGCGTTGATCCGAGCTTCGGAATGC
>JBPCQO010000010.1:0-3526 GCA_050998035.1 Gemmatimonadaceae bacterium
GCTTCATAGCCGTGCTCCCAGAGCAGTTCCTGGGCGGCGGCAATAATGTCGGGTCGCTTGCTCATGTGAGATACATACTAGTAGGTACATCATTAGTCAAGAACAAGGCGGTTTTGAGGACGTGCTAACCAGGTCGGTGCCCGACACTTGCGCGGTGTTCGGGTACTATGGTAGTAGCACGAGCGCATTCGTGTGGAGCGGTTGTATCACGCTGAAATGCCGCCGGTCAGTAGTGAGGATCTCGCGAGCGCCGAGCCGCTCGGCGGCGGCCACCACGGCTGCGTCGGCGAATCCTAGCGGCAGGTCAGCATAGTCCCGGAGCAGCACGGCGGCGCGGACGATGTCCTCCGGTTCGAGAGCTTCGATCGTGAACTCACCATCCGCCACTGCCTGAATGAAAGCCAGCTCGGCGGCGGGACCGATGCGCGTCTGAAGCAGGTAACTGACCCCCGGAAGCACCACGGCCGGAACGACCACGTTTTGCGTACGATCTCGCCACCACGCTGTCACCCGCTCGTGCCACGCGTCGCTGCTGTCTATCAGTGCGTACAGCGGTCCGGTGTCCGCGATTACAGGCACGTTCCGGTCACGCGATGGTCACGTTAGCAATCACGCGTGCGGGTCGTGCCAGAGTAGCTCGTCAGTGCGGCGAGAGGTATCACAGCTACCGCTCGCGAACTTACCGGCGATGGAGGGGAGCCGCGCTGTCATGTCGGGCGTGTCGGGCGCATCCAGGTAGCGGGTGACAGCTTCCCGCACCAGGGTCGCCGTGCTTACCTGCTTGCGGTGGGCCACACGCTGGAGCTGACGAAGCATCTGTTCAGACAGGAAAACGGTCGTGCGCTTCATAGCATATATATACAGCATATATACGATCTATCCAAGATGCCATCCCGCTCGCGAGCGTACCGGAGCTAGGCCCATTGGTGTGCTTCCTGCTCCCACGGTAAAAGAGCGCAACACAACCATTACGGAGCACACAGCACCATGGCCAAGAACGGCAGCAACGATACGGACAACAACGCTGGCAAGGACAGCGGCGTCACTAGGGAGCAGCTGGTGCAGGGCCTTCAGGAAGATCTCGCCCGCGAGTACAAGGCCATCATCCAGTACGTGATTTTCAGTCAGAAGCTCGACACCGCTCGTTACATGAACATCGCGGACCAGTTGGAGGAGCATGCCCACCAGGAGCTGGACCATGCGCTAGCTATCGCACGGCAGCTTGACTACTTCGGCGCGTACCCGGTGCACGAGCCCAAGCCAGTCGAGGTCTCCGAGGATAACGAGGAGATGCTCCAGGCCGATCTTCGCGCCGAGGACGATACCCTCCAGAACTACCGCATCCGCGTCAGGCAGGCTGACGAACTGGGCGAGTTCGCGCTGGGCGAAGTTCTACGCGGAATCATCGAGCAGGAGCAGGATCATCAGATCGATCTTGCAACAGCGTTGGGCGTAGTCCCCAATGACCAACAGCGAAAGTCCAAGAAGCCCAAATAGTCCAGGAAGTTCAAGCAGTCCAGGCGTCCGCGCGTGACTTCGGATTCCGTGCTACCAGACGTATTCGGCCTGCTGCCCCACAGATACCCTTTTCTCCTGCTCGACCGCGTCACCGTGGTCGAGCAGGAGCGAAGGGTAAGGGGAGTAAAACTCGTGACATCGAGCGAGTGGTTCTTTGGTGAATCAGCGCTCGCTGAAGCGGTCGTGCCAGGAGAGCGAATCGTGCGCGCGGAGCTCACCACCGTTCTGCGGCCGGCGCCGTCCGGAAGGGTTCATCCGACGGCCGAGCCCGTGGTGCCTGTTCGGGCCGGTGAATAGCCGGAACTGGCCAGTTAGATTCAGCGCATGGATTGGGGAGTATTGCTCGGCGATCCACGGAGCCCATCATATCCGTTGGTGCGCCGGATCGTCGCGGATCTACAGCGTGATTTCGCGCTCTGGTGCGACCGAGTCCGCGAATTCGAGGTCGCAACCGTGAACAGTACCGCGGGCGAGCCGGGTGACGCGGCTCAGTCGCTAGAGGAAGAGGTGCGTGCGCTGGCCGTGGACATACAGAGCTACGTGGCCGAGATCAAATACCTGGGCGTCGACTTCGACGTCCAGCGACTATTCGAGGAGGGACCGTGAGCAAGATCAAGGACATGAAGCCGTTCCGCACGGCGGACGGAACCGAATGGGGAGTCGACGTCGAGCTCCCCAGCTCGAGCGACGCGCTCATCGTCTTCCATCATCCGGACGGCCGTACCTCACGCAAGGACCGGTACGCCTGGTATCACTGGCACGGTCCCGAGTCCCAGAACGTGACGGGCCGACTCGCCATCGCAAAGGTGCGCGCCGCTCTGGACGACAAGGCGATGCAGCAGCTGTTCAGGCGCTCCATGCTGATCGGGTCCGGCCGCCCGGCGTTCGCGACGGCGTGACGTCGTTGATGCGTCGTCCGTAGCGTCGTTCGTAGCGTCGTTCGTGGTGTCGCGAATGATGAGGGCGACCGCCGGTCGCCCCTACGGGTGCTCACCCAAACCGTCGTCGTACGGGACCACGATCTCCATGCCGTCCCGCGCGATCATCGCCGTCGGAAATACGGCCCGCGCCTCGGCCACCAGCTCGTTCGCGTCGCGCGAGTAGCGCGATGAGATGTGCGTGAGGACCAGTTGCTTGGCCTCCGAGCGCTGGGCGATCGTCGCGGCCTCGCGCGCGGTGGAGTGGCCCGTTTCGACTGCCAGCGCCGCCTCGTCCTGAGCGAATGTCGCCTCGTGGATCAGGAGATCGGCGTGATGCGCGATCGCAACCGTTGAATCGGACGGTCGCGCGTCGCCGGTGAAGACGAGCTTTCGCCCCGCGCGTGTTGGCCCAACCAGCTCGGCGGGCGTTACCACCCGGCCATCAGCAAGAGTTATGTCCTGGCCCTTGTGGATGAGACCCCAGAGCGGTCCCTCGGGGATGCCCATGGAGCGGGCCAGGTCCGGGTTGAAGCGGCCCAACCTTTCGTCTTCCACCAGGGCCAGCCCCATGGCCAGCGCGCCGCCGTGCTCCACCGGGAAGGGCATGACGCTGTAGCCGTTCCGCGCAAGCGGCTGTCCCGGAGTCAGCTCCGAGAACGAGATTGGAAAGTGCTGCTTGTCGCTCCCCAGCGTCACGGCCTGGCGCAGCAACCGCTCAGATTTGGGTGGGCCATATAGCCGCATGGGCTCGGTGCGCCCCTGCAGCGCCATCGTTCGCACCAGACCGATGACGCCGAGGATGTGGTCGGCGTGCATGTGGGTGAAAAAGATGTCGCCCAGATTGAAGGAGACTCCGTAGCGCATCATCTGGCGCTGGGTCCCCTCACCACAGTCGAACAGGAAAGTCTCGCCCCCACGCCGTACGGCCAGCGAGGTGACATTGCGCTCCACGGTGGGGCGCGACGCCGAAGTTCCCAGAAACCGAACGCTCAGATCCATGGCGCAATATAGACGCGCAAGTTGACTTTCTGACCGATCAGCCCTATAGTTAGTAGATACCCCGGTGCGACGGGGGAAGCTATGGCTTT
>JBPCQO010000065.1:0-12331 GCA_050998035.1 Gemmatimonadaceae bacterium
CGCGTAGTGCGATCGTTGCGGTTCCACCCAAGGTAGCACCGACCGTAGCGCCGAAGCCAAAAGCAATTGTGGCTTTCCGCCCACGGAAGATCGTGCACAGGGTACGCCATGCAACCGCACCGCGTCCCGTGCGCAGGGCTCAGCCGACCTTGGTCATGTGCCGCCCTGTTCGACCGCTGGCGCCTGTTGCGCAGGTAGGTCCAACGGAAGAGTCGATGGTGCCGGTCCCGACGCTTGCAAGCGCGGCTCCGGCTATGACTGAGGCGCCTTTACTGCCGGTGACAGTGACGCACGCGATTCCGGTGCTTGCACCGGTGGGCGGGAGTTCGTTCCTTCCGTTCGCGATCATTCCGGCCTTCTTCGTCCCGTTCATTCACAGCGGGCACACGAACACGGCCACCACGACCCCGCCCGTAGCTGTAGTTCCGCGTGACAGCACACCTGCCGGCACCACGCCTGGGGGAACTACACCGCCGGGTACTACGCCTCCGGGTACTACGCCGCCGGGGACAACTCCACCGGGTGGAACTCCTGGAACTCCTGGAACTCCTGGAACTCCTGGAACGCCCGGAACGCCCGGAACGCCCGGAACGCCCGGAACGCCCGGAACTCCTGGGACTCCTGTACCGCCTGAGACCCCGCCGCCCGTCTCGACTGTTCCCGAGCCCTCGACGCTGCTTCTGATGGGCACCGGCTTGATGGGCGTTGCCGGCACCACATTCCGCCGCCGACGTAAGAAGTAACCGTAAGCGTCGGTGCTGGCCGAACGAGAGAGGGCGCTGACTCCAAGTGAGACAGCGCCCTCTCTCGTTTGGGTACATCCAGCGCTAGTGGCTGATCGTCCCTTGTTTGCTAGTGTCGATGTCGCTCGTATCGCCGCGCTTGAACAGGAATGCTTCCATGTTGCGCACGAGGAACTGGCGGGCCTGAGGGTCCATGACGTTCAGGCCGTAGTGATTGATGAGCATTGTCTGCTGCTTGAGCCAGTCAGCCCAGCACTGCTGGCAGATCTCGCTCACTACTCTCTGTCCTACGGCACCGGGAAACGGCTGCCGCTCAAATCCCTCACGCGTCTGGCTGCAGCGCGAGCACGTGACTGTTTCAGGCATAAGAGAAGCTGCGAGAAGCCCGGTGAGAGAGGCTATTGACGCGGTCGAGCATCACGCCGGCTCACGGACTTCGCCATGCACTTCACCATGCACTTCGCGCGTGTCGTCCCGCATACCGCGCACGTACTTGATCTCGGCCAACCGGAAAAACGACAGGATGCGGAGATACATGATGCCGACGTCGAATTCGAACCAGCGTGCCGAGAAGTTGGCGCTGCGAGGATCTGCGTGGTGGTTGTTGTGCAGCTCCTCGCCGCCGAGCCAAATGGCGATCGGGGAAATGTTACGGCTCGCGTCCTTGACGTCGTAGTTGCGGTAGCCAAAGGCGTGACCCACGCCGTTGACGATTCCGGCGGCCCAGAACGGGATCCAGATCATCTGTACGCCCCACACCAGCGGCCCCACGAAGAAGCCGAAGAGCCAGATGTCGATGGCGAGCATGAGCAGGATGCCGACCCAGTTGAAGCGCGAGAATACCCAGCGCTCAAGCCAGTCGTTGGGTGTGCCCTTGCCGTACTTGTCCAGCATTCCAGGCTGGCGCACCGCCTTGCGGTAGTAGAAGGCACCCTTGAGAACGATGTTGCGGAGCCCCTCGACCAGCGGAGAGTGCGGATCGCCCTCACGGTCAGCGAACGCGTGGTGCTTGCGGTGGCAGGCAACCCATTCCTTGGTCACGATCGCCGTGGACAACCAGAGCCAGATGCGCATCGGGAGCGCGGCCAGGTAGTGCAACTGTACTCCACGGTGCGTCTGCGCCCGGTGCAGGAACAGCGTTACGCAGACGTTGGTGAGGTGGCCGGCGATGACAATGAACAGAACTGGCTTCCACCAGGCGGAGGCCAGAGCGGCAAAGTGAGGCATGTAGCTGATCTCTCTATTCTGAATGAACCTGTGCAATTTACCAGGTTATGGAGTATGGCGTATGGTCCGTACACCACAGCGCGGCAATTGTATCGGGTGCAAGTTACCCTTGCGGCTGCGCCACAATCGCGGCATCATCCCGCGCAATGGATACAGCTCATTCAGTGCACGCTCCCGGCTTCACGCGCCAGCTTGGCCGGCTCGGACCCGTCTCGGCGATCGGCATTGGCTCTTTTGCTGGCGAAGCGACAGCTACTGACGACGCGCTGTACGAACGCGCCGTTGCTGATGCACTGGGGCGAGGCATCACGCTGATCGATACCTCGATCAATTATCGCTGCCAGCAATCGGAGCGCACAATCGGCAGGGCGCTCCGCAAATGGAAAGCGGGTTCCGGTGGCACCTCCGGCGCCACCTCCCATCAACCGCACATCACCGTTTGCACCAGAGGTGGATACGTACCACTCGAGGCTCCGGCGCCGGCATCCAGGTCCGAGTACAGGGCCTACATCGAGCGGGAGTATTTCAATTCGGGGATCATCCATCCCGACGAGCTCGTCGCTGGCGGCCACTGCATCGCGCCCACGTTCATGAGTGATCAGATCGCACGCAGCCGGGCCAATCTGGGGGTGGATGTCATCGACCTCTACTATCTGCACAACCCGGAGCAGCAGCTGGATGGGGTGTCGCGCGAGGTGTTCACACAACGGATGCGCGAGGCGTTCGCGGCGCTGGAGGCGTGCAGGGGTGTGGGCGCGATCCGCGCGTACGGCTGCGCCACCTGGCATGGCCTGCGCGTGGGCCCTGAAGCTCCAAACCATCTCTCGCTCGAGGCACTGGTGAATGCGGCGCGCGATGTCGCGGGTGACGAACACCACTTCACGGCGGTCCAGCTTCCCATCAACCTTGCGATGAGCGAGGCGGTGCGTGTTCCAACACAGATGGTGAACGGCGAGCTCCGCACCGTTCTGGAAGCGGCCGCCGAATTGGGCGTCGCCGTAGTGGCGTGCGCACCGCTGATGCACGGGCAGCTGGCTGAAGGACTCCCAGAGGCAGTGCGCGAAGCTCTCCCGGAATCGGCGACCGACGCTGGGCGCGCACTCAACTTCGTGCGATCGCTCCCGGGTGTCACGGCCACAATCGTTGGGATGCGATCGCCCGCGTACGTGGACGAGAACGTCGCTCTGTTCTCCTGAGCTAATCCAGCTTTGCGTTCCATGCCTCGCCCTGTGCCTCCCGCTGCGCATCATGTCGTATCCCATGCTGCCGCGAGGGTTATGTCAATGTTACACGCCGTGCCGATGCGATAGTCCACCGCATTGACCCGGTGAGCGTTGGTATCGGCGACGTAGGCATGCTCATCGCCACACGCAACGCTGGACGGTTCGTGCAGATTACGCACCCAAGTCGTCACTCGGCGCGTGGCCGGATCGAGCCACTTGAGGGCGTCGTTGTATGAGTCGGCGATGAGAATCCGGCCGTCCGGGTGCAGCGCGATACCCTGGGCGTGTTGCAGCTTTACAGTGTCACCCGTCCCGTCGACGTCGCCGAAGTCGAACAGCCCGGTACCCACAAAGGTGTGCACTGCACCGGCGGGATCGATGTCCGCCGAGCGAATGGCTGAGCTTTCAGAGTCGGCGAAATAGAGGCGGGAGCCGTCGCTTGCAATGCCCATGGGCTGTGCCAGCGCCGCCTCGAGTAGTGGAGCGTCGAGCAGGCTCTCACTCCTGTTTCCAGCATGCACCCGTGATGCGCCGGTGACGGGATCGATTGCGTACAGCTGATGCGTACCGGCCATCGCGACGTAGAGCGTACCGCCCCTGATCGTTACGTCCCATGGCGACGACAGTGCACCGGCCGCGGCGTCCTCAGCCGTTCTCAACTCATGCCCGGTTCCGGCCACGGTGCGCAGCGCACCGGTGTCAAGATTGATGGCGCGAATGGCGTGATTGCCAGCGTCGGCGACGTATAGCTCGCTATCGCCGAAGGCCATCCCGCAAGGCGAATCGAAGGATCCTGGACTACCGTCGTCGAAGCCCGAGATTCCGCTCCCCACCACGTGGCGCACACGCATCGCGGTTCCGTTCTGATCCAGCGTCCCGACGAGCACTCGATGATGTCCGGTATCGGCGATGGCGATGCGGGCACCGTCAATCGCCACACCTTGTGGATAGCAGAGCGGACCGGCGGGGTGTACCGGTCCGAGCACCGGGAAGCTCTTTGTTCCGCGCACTATCTCGTCCTTTGCACTGGAGGCGGCGATCATGCTCTCCAGAAACGGCGCGATCTGCTCGGCGGTGAACTCGCCCGAGTGTTGGCCCAAAACGTAGCCGCGCGGATCAACCATGACGATGGTGGGCCACGCGTTCACGGCGTAGCTGCGCCACGTGCGGTACTGCCGGTCGTTCACGATTGGGTGCATGGTGCCCAGGCGGAGCGATGCATCGCGAATCCGGTCCGTCACACGCTCCGCTATGAACTTGCCGCTGTGGACCCCCACCACGGCCAGCTCTTTGGCGTACGCAAGCTCGAGCTCCCGCAACTGCGGGAGGATGTGGATGCAGTTGATTCAACCATACGTCCAGAAATCCAATAGCAGGATCTTGCCGCGGAAGTCGCCGAGTTTGAGGGGGCGACCACCCGTGTGGATCCAGTCGAGCCCTTCCGGGAACTCCGGTGCGCGAACGGCGGGTTGACGCATCTTCGGCCTTATCTTGGTGGATGGAGCAACACGATAAACTTTCAGTGACCCGGCCCAAGCTACAGCAAGAGTCCGCCCATCGCGCACCAAAGGGGCGGTTCAGAAATCCGTGGCCAGGTGCTGAACCGCACGGCATATCGGAGTTTATACGCTGGACGCTGGGCGCGCGGCGCAAGCGCGCGGATGTCAGTGTCGGTGTAACGGAGCGTGCCCATGCGCCTAGTTTTCCGCTCGCCGCTCCGGATTTCCCGCAACGTGCTGGCGCCGACGAGGTCATCGTCACCTGGGTTGGTCATTCGAGCTTTCTGCTCCAGATAAACGGTGTCAACATACTGCTCGATCCTGTGTGGGGAGAGCGAGCATCTCCGGTGAGCTTCGCGGGGCCGCGGCGATACGTGCAACCCGGAGTTCCGTTTGAGGCGCTCCCGCCAATCGATCTCGTCGTGCTGTCACACGATCACTACGATCACCTGGACCTATATACCCTGCGGAGACTACTGCGCGACTGGCCGGATGCTGAGTGGGTGGCGCCGATTGGTGTAGGCGCGTGGCTAGCGCGGCGAGGTGCCACGGTGGCCGCCGAGCTGGACTGGTGGCGATCGGCGACGGTGCGAGGGGTGGAGTTAACGTGCGTTCCGGCGCAGCACTTCTCGGGTCGCAAGGTCAGCAATCGCAACGCGACGCTCTGGTGCGGATGGGTGCTACGCGCCGGCGCGCGCGCAGTGCTCTACGCTGGCGACACGGGGCGGCACCCCGAGTTCGGGGAGATCACGCGCCGGCTCGGTCCCTTTGACGCAGCGTTCATCCCAATCGGTGCGTACGAGCCGCGCTGGTTCATGCAGCCGGTACACATGGATCCCGCGGAAGCTGTGGACGCGTACCGCGAGATCATCGGCGCGAATCAGGGTACGCCGTGCACCTTTATCGCGATGCACTGGGGGACGTTCAAGCTCACGGACGAGCCACTGGACGAACCGCCTGCACTCACGCGCGCGGCCTGGCGCGCAGCCGGCCTGGACCCGGCATCGCTGTGGATTGCGCAACACGGCGAGAGCCGCAAACTGCAACGCAACCTGCCACGCTTATAGCAGTTTGCCATTGCGGTTTGCGGCTCCGCACCGTGAACTCGCGGTTCTGCGGGTGTTACCGGACGATCGTGATGGGTGTCGAGATGAGGTGCAGATTGTGGTTGATGCGTACTCCCGCGACCCCGTCGAGCGGTGCATCTTTCACGGCAATCGTGGTGACCGGTGCGCCGTTCACGCTCACCCTGGCGGCCTTTCCATCCACGTCGACCTTGATTCCGTACACGCCCTTTCCGGCGGCGTCCTGCTTCGGAATGGCGGCGTTGGTGGTCCAGTCGGTGATGGTGCGGGTATTGGCGCCGTCGCGGACCTTGACCAGATATTTGCCGTCACCGCGCACGATGAAGTAGGTGTACTTACGCGCGTTCGGCTGGTCCAGCTTGGAGCCGCCCACGAAGACGCCGAACCCCTCAGGATGCGACGGCGCCTGGAGCTGCTCAAAGGTCGCGGACGCGGTGTACTTGCCGCGCACCGAATCCGTGGGCGAGTACAGGATGTGCGCGGGTCCCGTCGTCACTTCCCACCGACCCGGCTCCCGCGCGCTGTACGATACGTCGCTCGCCTTGGCAGCTGGCTGATCGAACTGCGCCATGTAGCCGGTCGGGAGAGCCTTGCCCTGCGCAGCCACGTCTGGATCGACTGCGACAGACGGTGCATTGGCGGTGATCTTTCCGACAGCGGGCTCCCGGTTCGCACCGTTCGCGGCTGCATCGCCCTTGCCGCATGCAGTGATGGCCGACAGCGCCGCAGCCGTCACTGCGCCTGTCCACTTAAGTGTCCGCCCACATGTCCGTGTACGTGTCCACAACACCTGTCTTATCAATTGCCGCATGGTACGCTGCTCCGTAATGGGTAGAGATTTGCGAGTGGTTTGGTCGAACTTTTGTAGTGGCTTATTGAGCGGGTGTAAAGATACCGCGCAATTGTGTGTAATAACTCTTGCGCGATATACATTTGTGCGCGATTCTTGCTTGGATTCACGTAAGCTAGTCCAACCCCGTTCCGGAGTCAGAGCATGGCCGCAAAGAAATCGTCACCCAAGAGCTCCAGCCGTAGCGCCGGTTCACGGACCGGCAGTACCTCCAAGCGATCACCGTCGTCATCGACATCGTCTTCCAGGTCGAGTTCGTCGAGCGCGTCGCCACGGCGAAAGGGCGCAGCACGCAAGGCTGCAAGCCCAACTTCCGGTGCACGGAAGTCAACCTCGCGTACGGGCGCCAGCAAGACGAGCGGTACGAAAACCGCGGCCCGAAAGAGCGGTACGAAAGCCGGTGCAAAGACCAGCGCACGGAAGAGCAGCACCGCGAAGGCCGCACCGCGAAGGAGCGGCGCCGCAACCAAGTCGAGCTCGGCCACTCGTTCCGGCAGCAAGAACGCGCCGCGGACTGCGAGCCGTACCAAGAACGCTAGCGGCACCAGCACTTCCCGTGGCGCCAGCAAGTCGGCGGGCCGCAAGGTAAGTGCAGCGAAGAAAAGCTCCGCCAGCAAGACGTCAGGCCGAAAGGCTTCCGCGACCGGCAGTTCGACGCGCAAGAGCTCGAGCAGAAGCTCGAGCAAACGCTCCTCCACCACGCGGTCGCCCACACAGTCGTCGGTAGAGCGCATGAAGCGCGTGGCGGTCGGCATAGTCGATCAGGCGGGCCAGGTAGCCGACACCATGACCACAGCCGTAACGGAATTCGTCGTCGAGAAGTTCTAGTACAAAGTGGTAGCTGAGCTTTCAGCTGCAGCACATATCACTTGGCGGTCCTTTGGCGCCGTCAAGTTCCGGGCAACTATGTAGGAACTCGCCCGGGTTCACTGGCTGGAGTCGCGGTGCCGGGACCGCGCTCCAGCCAGCTTTGCACTTCCGCGAATACTCGCTCGCGGCCGTAGTCCACGGTGAGGATGTGCCCGGCGCCTCGGGTGAATACGAGCCGCTTGGACGTGGTACCCAGCGCCGCGAGCGAGCGCCTGGCGACACGGGGCGGAATGCGGTTGTCCTTCATCGACTGAATGATCAGCGTCGGTGCATTCACCTGCGAGAGCGCAGAACGGGCCTTGGCCACAACTGTTCGCAGCTCCTGCAGAGCACGCCCAGTGACAACTCCGTATGCCAGGCTCGCCGCTCGCTCTTCAGGATCCAGGATCGACTGTGACGATCGAGCCCGAAACGGCCCAACGCGGTCACTCCACAAGCGGTGAGTAGCGGCCGCCACCCGTGCATGAAGCGGCATGCCTAAATACGGGGCGAGCAGGACAAGGGATGGGAGATCGCGCACCTGAGCAGCCAGGAGCACCGCTAACGCACCTCCCATGGACAGCCCGCAGAGCCCGGACCATTCGTACCGCGCCCGCATCGCGAAGAGCTCGGACCGCGCAGCATCGAACCACGCCTCGTGTGACGTGGTGTCAAACGAGGAGATGTCGCGGCCGTGCCCCGGTAACAGTGGGACGCGGACATCGAAGCCACGATCGTGTAAGTACCGAGCCAGGTAGCTCAGTGTCTGGGGCGTGTCGCCGAAGCCGTGGAGGAGGAGAACTCCCCGGGCGTGTCCGGCGCGCAGGTCCAGTGGACCTGCGCCTGGCGTGATGGCTATGGTGGTCGGATGAGGGGTCCCCTTACTGCATGCTGCGCCTGCTACAATTTAATCCACGTTTTACTGCAGGCGGGGCTACAGCCGAGCGGACGTCTCACGTACGACGGTAAGGGTGGCAGGCTCATCATAGCGCGCCGCGTTCAGCCGTGAAGACAACTGCTGCGTGTCTACGACGAAGGATGATCCATGTCGCGATGCCACTTCCGAGCTGACCATACGGCTTAGGGCCAGCGCAATAGACTCGCGCGTCGCGCCAACCATTTCGCACAGCAACCGGTGGTGCGCCGGCTGTAGCTGGAGCGACCCGTCGTCCAGCATGAACGACGAATCGTCGCTCAGCCGGAGCAGCGCGGAGACCAGCCTGTCCTCAACGTTGAGGGAAGCCAGTTCCTGCAGTCGCTCCATTAGTGACGTGCGCTCGGCCATCACCTGGCCGATCAGTGCGAGCGCATGCGTCGGCTGCTCTCGCACAAAGGCGCGGAACTGCTCAGCACCCAGGTGGAGCGTCTCCGCACCCTCGGCCGCCTTCGCGTCCGTAACGTACGTACACCGAGGAGCCAGGCCCTCCGAGCCGAACGTCTCGCCCGACATTGCGATCGCACTGACGAATCCGCGGCCACCCTTCAAGGGGCTTCGCAAGACTACATGTCCGTGCAATACGATGAATATTCCGTCCGCAATCGTTCCGCGACGATACAGCTCGAATCCGGACGGCCAGTGTGCCTTCGCGCCATACTGCGCGGCTGCTATGCGCTCGCTGAGTGAGAGTCTCGGCGTTTTGCGCTTCAGTGCTACGTCATCCATAACTACTCCTAGGGCAAGCTTCGCGCCGCCTGTTTCAATAAACTGCTAGCATTTCCGAAGCGATTTACGAGGTCCGCAATTTCACGCGTTGTCAGTGCCTGATCACCGGCTTGCACTGCTTCATTGATACTCGGTAAACCGATGTTGGAGTAGCCGTTGTCGTTGTCTGCTGCATAGATGACGTTGCGGAACCAGGCTCGATTGCTCACTGGCAAACCTGTTGGGCGCACAAACGCACGCTCCACCTGCCGCAGCAGCGCGTTTGCTTGCTTTCGCGAGCCGAGTGAAATGCCACGAGCTAGTGCAGCGTCTCGCTTGGTGTTGAACTCGCTCGCCGCACTCTCCATCTGGGCGATGGCGGAGTCGAGCGGCGCGAGCGATACAGTCCACTTCTTTGCCGCGATGTTCTTCGCCGCTGTAGCAGAAAGATCGCGCATCGCTCTGGCGTAAGTGACGTAATCGTACGGCAGGATGTCCGCATCAGCCATGCGCATCAGAGCAGCGGCGCCGAGTACACCCATCGTTGCGTGATACTTAAAGCCCGGATCGCCGAACTTTGCGATCCAATGGTAAGAATCGTACGCAGAGTGATAGATCCCCTGCGCTCCTCCAAAGCCCCATTCGGCTATCGGGATCCCAAGATGATTGTAGAAGCCCGCGAAGTCTGAGCCGCCGCCGGGATCTTCTATTGCTGGCTCAAGTGTATCGGCCGCAACGTGCGCGCTGAGTCTCCATGCATCGTAAACGCTTCCCTTCCCATCCGGGCTGGCGACGCTCCTGGCAATGTCGCGGAAGAACGGACGCAACGACGGCGAGCCGCTGGCGCTGAGCGCTGGGCCGGTCGCCACCATGTCGAAGTTGAAATACGCGGCGCCGTTCTTGGTGAGCTGCGCGGAATCCTGCTCCACGTACTCGGTGGACCCCATTAGTCCCCACTCCTCGGCGTCCCACGACGCGAACACCAGCGTACGCTTGGGACGCCAGCCCTGCTTCATGAGCGCGCCGATGGTGCGCGCCGATTCCAGAATGCTCACCGTGCCGCTCACGTTGTCGGCAGCGCCCGGTCCCCACGCGTCACGGTGACCACCGATGATGATCAGCTCGTCAGGATACTCGGAGCCGCGTACAGTGCCGAGCACATCCCATATGTCCTTGTACGGTTTTGAACCGGCATCCGTGGTGACGGCAACACGCGCGCGCACGGGCCCCGGCCCCACATGATATCGGAACGGCAGCCCGCCCTGCCAACCGTGCGGAAGCGTCACGTCGCCGCGCACGTCGCGCAGAAGCGCCGTCGCGTCCTTATATGACGTGGGGATGACGGGAATGCACGGAAGACTCGTCTGCTCCAGCGGAATGCGCTTGGCACCGGGGACGCTCGGATAATTCGGCGTCGTTGGATCGCCGTTGTCGTTGTAAACACTGCCACGCTGTAGCCCCTGCTCCGGTCGCATCGGCCCTTCCGGGTACACGTCGCCACGCGTGTACCCATCATCTGCTGGATCACTATAGATGACGAGCACGACCGCGCCATGCTTCTCGGCTTCGCGCGCCTTTATCCCCCGGTACGACTTCCCGTACCGCGCCACGGCGATCTTCCCCTTCATGGAGATGCCGAGCGAGTCGAGCGTCTTGTAATCCTCCACCAGACCGTAGTTCACGTACACCACATCGCCTGTTGCGTCGCCCGCGGCACCGTACCCATTGAAGGCGAGGATCTGCGGATACGTGTATGACGTTGTATCCTCCGCGACCGGCCCTTCGACCAGTGACAGCTCCGTGGCATTGGGTGATACGCGGTACAGGTGCACACTCGTAGGGTGCGGCATGTAGATGCTGTACGTGCGGACCTCCGGCGTGATACCATAGCTGCGCAGCTCGCGCGCGAAGATGTCGCGCGTGCGTGCCTGCGCCGGCGTCCCGGCCATGTGCGGCTCGCGCGACAACTCCCGCGACAGTGAGTCGGCCTTCGCCGGCGACATCAACCGCGCGGCCTCCGCCTCGAGCGTGCGCTCACGTGCGGCACCGGCCACGGTGAAGCCCACCATTGTTCGCAGCTGGTCGGCCATCTGAGGGCGCGGCTGGGGGGGCGTCTGCGGACGAGTTCCCTGTGCTTGCGCTGAAAGTACGGGTACGGCAGCCGAGAGAGCCACCGCTATAAATGTGTTCATGCTTGATATCATGCTTGTTCTTCGAGTTCTTCGAGTGCGTGTCGGATGGCGGTGCAGAGCTCGGCTTCAGGATCTTCGCTCATGGGGATGGATACCGAGAGCGCCGCGAACTTGGCGGCCATCTCGGACGCTATGAAGCGATCGAAGTCATGAATGCCGAGCACCGCGAGCGATTGTACGGCGAGATGGCGGAGAAGGTTGAGAGTGTCCGGATAGAGTGCGGACAGTGACTTGGGCTGAGCCAGCGGCTCCGCTGGCTCGCGCCGTCGCTTGGGCGCCTCGAACAGCGCGCTCATCGGCGCGAGCTTCACCACAAACGATCCCGCGGTATGCTCTTCCCACCCGGTGATCACATTGCGCCGTCGTAGCGAGGGGAAGAGCGCGAGGATGCTCTGCCGCACCACCGACACACCACCTTCACTATTATTGCCGCGCCCCGTGATGATGAGCAGCTCGCCGGCACGCTCGACCTGCTTGGACTTGATCCACCTTTCGGTGCGCGCGCGCGCCTCGTCCGCGGTCGGGAGCGACTCTCGCAGGTTGAGCGTGCGGCTGACGCCAAAGCGCAGCTCGTCGAAGGCCTTCTGAATACGGGGAGGATAGCCACGGGGCATGATCCAGTTAAAATACGCCCGCTATCGAACCGCCGCCGCAGACCTCTGCCTGACTCCTGCCTTGAGCTCCGCCGTGAGCGCCACTCCGTCAGTCTTCTCCAGCGGTCTGACGCCGACCACCCGCGCCAGCGTCGGTGCTATGTCGGCCACCAGCGCCCGCTTCGCGTACTTGCCGGGCTTGAACGGAGCGCCATAGAAGATGAGCGGCACGTGAGCGTCGTAATCATACGGCGACCCATGCTCGGCGCTTCCTCCGTGCCCCCAGTAGCTGTAGGGCGTGAGCGTCACCACCAGCGCAGCGACCGAGTCATTGTCGAACATGTGCAGCCAGCGGCGCGCGATGTCGTCGTGCACGGTGTCCGCGTGCTCCAGCTCCGCGATGCGGTCTGCGCGCCGCACTCCGGGGA
>JBPCQO010000098.1:0-30356 GCA_050998035.1 Gemmatimonadaceae bacterium
CCTGCTGGGTATGATGGAAAGCACGCACTACCACTGATACTCGCGTTTCATGGGAGCAGCGCGAGCGCGAGCGTCATCGAGCATGAGACGGCGCTGGACCAGCGCGCAGACTCGCTCGGCATCATCGTTGTATACCCTGAAGGATTGCACCGAGCGTGGAACATAGGAGAGTGCTGCCGCTATTCCTTCAAGCAGGGAGTAGATGAGACGCATTTCGTTAGTGCAATCATGGATGCAGTGGAGCGCGTTTTCACGATCGACTCCAGTCGGGTGTACGCTGTTGGTTACTCTGACGGCGGAACACTATCGTACATACTCGCATGCAACCTCCCCAATCGCTTCACCGCGGTGGCAGCTGTTGCGGCGACGCTGTTCCGGCCGGAGCCAGACTGTAACCTACCGCGCTCCGTACCAGTGATGATCGTGCATGGTACGGCGGACTCGCACGTCCCCTACGGCGGCAGAGCGGGCGGACCGGCCGGAGTGCGCGGTCCCCACTTCGAGCACTCCGCGCCAGAAGTCACCCAATTCTGGACAACGAGGGACGGCTGCGCGCCGGTGCCGGAGGCGATGCAGTCCGGCAACGTCACTACGGAGAGATATCTCTGCAGAGACAGCGCCGAGGTTGTGTTCTACACAGTTAAAGGGGGTGAACACGGATGGCCCGGCGGTGGCCGCGGCTGGGTATTCAGCCCGGAGCCATCACACGACATGGTCGCAACCGATTCGATACTTAAGTTCTTGCTGAAGTACCGACTCGGATCCTAAAGTAGCGCAAGGTCTGCTTCTTACGCGCTCAATAGCTGTACGGTGAATACCAGTAACGAGTTTGGCGGAATTGGCCCCACGCTCTGCGCACCGTAGCCGAGTGACGGCGGAATCACCAGCTTGCGCTTGCCACCCACTTTCATTCCGGCAACGCCCTCGTCCCAACCGGCGATGACCATTCCCAGTCCGGGCGTGAAGCCGAACGGTTTGTTGCGATCGACGCTGCTGTCGAACTTGGTTCCGTTTGCCAGCCAGCCGGTGTAATGAACGGTCACTGGCTTCCCTGCCTGCGCGGTCGCTCCGGTGCCCAGTATCTCATCATCGTAGTACAACCCTGACGGTGTCTTTGTCATGGTGGACAGATCGACGCCGAGCGCTGGCGCAACGGTCGTGGATGTCAGGTCTGGTTGAGTCATTGTCTCGTTGTGTTGGACGCCAATTGACGCCAGTTAAACGCCGGCGCTGAAGCCGGCGGCGTACAGAATGGCGAGCATAGTTTTGCCGTCGCGTATCTCATTGGTCTGGATGAGCTTGAGTGCATAGGACAGCTTCATAGTTTCGATGGAGAGAAATTCGTCCTTCTCGCGTTCTGGTTTGCCATTAGTCAATCCGCTGGCGAGGAAGACGTGCAGAACCTCGTCGCTGAATCCGGGCGTCGTGTAAAAGGTGAAGAGGTGCTCGATGTGCTCGGCACTGCACCCGGTCTCCTCCTTCAGCTCGCGCTCGGCGCATGCGCGCGGATCCTCGCCGTGCTCGAGCTTGCCGGCGGGAATCTCGTACATGTACGAATCGGCGGCGTACCTGTACTGCTTGAGCAACATGATCTGTGGATCATCACCCGCTGGATCACTCATGAACGGGAGAATCGCGGCCGCGCCCGGGTGACGCACCATCTCCATGTCGCCGGTGGATCCGTCCGGGAAACGAACCTGATCAACGTCGAGCGAGAGGATCTTGCCAGTGTAGATACGGTGTGATGCGATGGTGGACTTGGACATTATGGACGCGTTGTCAACGAAGGGGAGAATCTGTACTCACGACGTTCACAGGACCGAATGCAAGCGCTTGCAGTGACTCACTGATAGCGGCAGGGTCGCCGACCACTACGATCTGCAACGCGTCGGGGTGGACGAAGCGCTGCGCCGCGGACAGAACGTCGCCAGCGGTCACGGCGCGAATCCTGTCGCGATAGCTGTCGTACCAGTTGCCGGGCAACTCGTAGATCACGAGCGCAGCGAGAGCGCCCGCGATCGACGCGGTGGTCTCGTATCGTATCGGGAAGACGCCGCCCAGATAACTCGTCGCGAGCGACAGCTCACTCTCGCTCACCGGCTCGCTCCGCATCCGGTCGATCTCCTTGAGCGTCTCTGTGATCGCTGCGGCTGTCACATCGCTCGCCACCGCCGTGCCCACCACGAACGGACCAGCAGAACGCCTCCAGTAGAACGCCGATGATGCCCCGTAGGTGTAACCGTGCACCTCGCGCAGGTTGAGATTGATGCGCGACGAGAAGAGCCCACCCAGCACCGCGTTCATAACGGTGATTGCGAAATAGTCGGGATGCGTACGGGGTACACCTACGTGTCCCATGCGCAGCTCCGATTGCGGCGCATCTTCCTTGCGTACGATGCGCACGGAACGCTCAGTCCGAGCGGCCTTGTCGTCTGCCGTTACCGGCGCCACAGCCGGGCCGGTCCAGCCGCTCAGCGCACCGCTAACCATCTTCTCTGCTTCATCTACAGTCACATCGCCCACGATAATGATCGTGGTAGATGACGGCTGGTAACGCGCCGAATGAAAGGCAACTACATCATCGCGCGTGAGCGAATTTACGGAGTCGCGCGTCCCACCAAGCGGCAGACGGAAACGAGAGGCTGGTTCGTAGACGTACTCGTCGAATTTCTCATCCGCCAATTCACGCGGTTCCGATTCGATCTGCATCATCTGGGCGATGCGCTCACCCTTGAGCCGCGTGATCGCTGCATCGGGAAAGATCGGCGTCGTGAGCACTTCAACGAATCGGGGGAACGCATCGTCCAGGTGCTGCCGCAACACCGTCATCCCGAGCGATGCCGAATCCCAATCAGCACCGCCACCGACCGACGTGCCAAGTTGCTCCAGATAATCGGTGAGCGACTCGCCGTCGTACCTGGAGGTTCCTTCGTTCAGAGCGTGAGCTGTAAGTTGAGCCACACCTTCCTTGCTGCGCGGATCGGCTACTGCGCCGGCATCGACAATCGCGAGCACGGTGACGACGGGAAGCTTGTGCGACGGTGCAATGATGATGCTGAGGCCATTGTCGAGCGTGCGCCGCTCGAAGGCCGGGAAGTGGTACTCACGCGGAGCGGATGGCTCGGGACGAACGGTGGTGGTCATGCCATCACCATCCCGGTGTCCAGTTCATCCACGTCTGCTGTCACATCTACTGTCCCACTTCCGATCGCATCGCCTTCACTGTCTCTCGGTACGTACAACAGGGTTGCCCGATTGTCGGCTACCAGACGCTCGCGCGCGAAGCGACTCACCTGATCCACGGTGACCGCGCGGTACCGCTCGCTCTGTGAGTTGATGAGTGACGGATCGCCGAAGTACGTCGCGAATTTGGATAGTTGATCTGCGCGCTCGGAGGCCTGCTGCATCGCGGCGATCAGATCGGTTTCGATGAGCGATACGGCGCGATCCACTTCGCTCTGCGTCACCCCCTTGTCCCGCATCAGGTCGATCTGCTCGGCCACTTCGCTCTCCAGCTGGTCCGGCGTGATACCGGGACGCGCGGTAACGTCCACCACCAGGATGTCACTTCCCTTGGGGAGATCGAAGGTGAAGGCTGCGGCGTCCGTGGCGATCTCGCGCTCGCGTACGAGCACGCGCTGCAGGCGGCTTCCCTTGCGCATGCCGAGTATTGCGCCGCAAACGGAGGCGGCGTAGTACTCGTCGGTCCCGAATGCCGGTGAGCGAAACGCCAGATACAATCGCGGTAGGCTTACCTCGTCCCGGACAACTTCGCGCATCGTGCCGCCGAACGTTGGCGGGAGCGACATGTCGGGGAGTGGCGGCTTTCCCTTACCACTGGGAATGGATGCGAAGTACTGCTCGATCAATGAGCGCGCGTCCGCAGGATCAAAGTCACCGGCGATGGTGAGTACGGCGTTATCGGGTGTGTAATACGTCGCGAAGAAGTGTGCGATATCGTCCAGCGAAGCCGCGTTCAGATCCTCGAACGAGCCGATGAGCGAATGGTGGAACGGATGCGTTTCCGGGTAGGTGAGCGCTGGTAGCTTCTCCCACCAGGTTCCGTAGGGCTGGTTGTCCACCGACCAGCGTCGCTCGTTGGAGACCACGTCGCGTTGGGTATCGAGCTTCTGTTGGGTCATCGCCGGGAGCAGCGCGCCCATGCGGTCGGCCTCCAGCCAGAGGGCCACCGCCAGCTGATTGGAGGGGACCGTTTCGAAATAGTTGGTGCGATCCAGCCAGGTGGATCCATTCAGGGTACCGCCGGCCCGCTGGATGAGCTCGAAATGTTCGTTCGACTGCACGTGCTCCGACCCCTGGAAGAGCATGTGCTCAAACAGGTGCGCGAAGCCGGTGCGTCCATGGCGCTCGTTCGCCGAACCGACGTGGTACCAGAGATTGACAGCGACAATGGGTGCGGTGTGATCCTCCGAGAGGGTCACGAACAACCCATTCGTCAATCGGAATGTCTCGATCGGAATGTGCATGAATTGCTTATGGTTAGTTCCTGGTAATATAGAAGGGGAGTGCGCAAGCCTCGCTCCAGCGGTTGCTGAAAGGCCGAGTCCGTTCGGGGATGGGGTTCGAATGGCGCGGCTTTGAATCGTGCCGGTATGATGTTTGAATGGAGCTTCAGGCGTGACTAACAAACACCGTACGGAGCAGCGGCCGCACTCCAGTATCTCCGCCAGTGCTTTCTCCAGCACCTTGCCAGACACGCTGTTCATCGTGCGTCACGGTGAATCGGCCGGCAACGTGGCGCGCGACGCCGCAATGGCGGCGCGGCAGGCGGTCATCGCCATCTCCACACGGGACGTCGACGTCCCACTATCCGCGCGCGGGGTGAGCCAGGCTACGGCGCTGGGTCACTGGTTCGCCAGGCTCCCTGATGAAGAGAAGCCGACGGTGGTGATCACTTCGCCGTACGTTCGGGCGCTCCAGACCACTGACATTCTTCGGAGGCTGGGAAATTTTCCGTACGCCAGTCCCGAAGCGGCACTGGTGGTCGATGAGCGGTTCCGCGAGAAGGAGTTCGGCGCGCTCGACGGACTCACCAAGTACGGGATTGCGGAGCGCATGCCCGATCAGGCGGAATTTCGCCGGCTGTTGGGCAAGTTCTACCACCGGCCGCCCGGCGGTGAGAGCTGGTGCGACGTGATTCTGCGGCTTCGTAGCGCCTTTGAGATGCTGTGTCGCGAGTACGCCGGCCAACGCGTTTTGGTGGTCTGCCACTCGGTCGTGGTGCTATGCATGCGCTACATCATCGAGCAGCTCACCGAGGAGGAGATCCTCGCCATTGACCTTGCGAACGAACTCGCCAACTGTTCCGTGACGCGCTTCGATGTCGATCCCGCGCAGGGCACCGTTGGGAAGCTGGTGCTCAAGCTGTTCAACTTCGTCGCTCCACTGGAAGACGAAGGTGCACCGGTCACGACCAAGCCTGACGTGGTCGCAGCAGCCAAATAGAATGGGGAAAACCAGAGCGAGAACCAAAGCAAACACCAAGGACAGTGTAGCGAAGATCAATCGCTCATGGCTCGCACATCATCCGTTGCCGCGCCCGGACGCCTCGGGCGACAAGGAGACGCGTGGGCTGGTGCTCGTCGTCGGCGGCGCTTTGGAGTTACCTGGTGCAGTCCTGCTCTCCGGCATCGCGGCCCTGCGCGCTGGGGCGGGGAAGCTCCAGATTGCGACGTGCCACGACATTGCGCCTCAGATTGGCACGGCCGTTCCCGAGGCGCTGGTAGCGTCACTCCCGCAGTCGGCCCAAGGGGGGATTGCCGCAGATGCGGCGGCCGATATTGTCCGGCGTGCGGATGGCGCCGACTCCGTGCTGGTGGGCCCCGGCATGGTGGGCCCGGAGGATGTGCGCGCAATTGTGGTTCAGCTGCTGCGGGATGTTACGGACCCCGCCATCATACTGGACGCGGCAGCGCTGGAACCACTCGCTCAACTGACTGCACTGACCCGCGCGCACGAAGGGCGGCTGATCCTCACTCCGCACGCGGGTGAGATAGCGTCAATGCTATCGCTCAGCAAGGAAGCGGTATCAGAGCGTCCGCAGGAAATAGCCGAGCATGCTGCACACACACTGGGCGCAATCGTGGTGCTCAAGGGCGCTGTCACTTATGTCGCATCGCCAAGTCACACCACCTGCTGCTATACCGCTGGCGATGTAGGACTCGCCACGTCTGGGTCAGGCGACACGTTGGCGGGCGTGATTGCGGGACTGGCCGCGCGTGGGACAGATCCGTTCATCGCTGCCAGCTGGGGCGTCTTCCTGCACGGGGCTGCCGGAAATTCACTCGCCAGGAAGATCGGCCGTATTGGTTTCCTCGCACGCGAGCTGCTGGACGAGATCCCGCGTGTGATGGAGAGAGCTACGGAAAGGAATACGTAACGCGGCTTGCCATTCGTTCAATGTGCGTCACCACCCGTTTCTCTCCCGCAGCGCGGTAATGTGCGCCGTGTGGTGCTTGCTGTGCCATGCATACATGGCGATTACCTCGTGCAGCGGTACGGCGCGCTGGTGCTGCGTGTGGTAGTACGTTCTGTTAAACTCTTCGTCGGACATGTTGCGCAGGGTGCTGACCAGGCGCTGATGTAACGCGTCGAGTAGTGTCAGCGACGTCTCAATCGGTACGTCTCGCACATCGCCCATATTCGCCCACAGCGCCTCATCATACGGCCGTACCTCGGGGTTGCTTTCCGTCAGCGCAAGCTTGATGCGCACGTACGCGTTCATGTGACTGTCGGGTAGATGATGCACTACCTGTCTCACCGTCCAACCGCCTTCTCGGTATGGGGTGTCGAGCTGCTCCTCGTTCAGACCGCGCACCGCGTCGCGCAGCTTGACGGGGAGAGCTTCGATATCCCGTATGTGCGATTCGCGCGCGCCAGGCGATCTGTCGCCGTTGTACTTGAAGGGTCCAACCGGGTATCGATAATCGGCGGTAGGTGACGTCATTATGAGGCTATCTCAACGGATACAGGGTACTGGCTACTGCGCGCGATCGTCCGCGCGTAACGCTGCGTTCACCGCCGCGACAAAGCGTCGCGCGTCGTCCGGTGCAAAAGCGGCGAGTACTTGCTTGTTCTCGGTATGCACGTTCTCGAATGATATTGCGTGCTTGTTCCGATAGTCGAACTTGATCGCTCCGTTGTCGTACCGCACGCTCTGAATGTCAGCGATCGGGTACGCGACGCGCTTCCCAAGTGCGTTTCCAACAGTCTTCTTGATCATGTCGGCGAACGCGCCGCCCATTCCTCCGGTGTCCGATCTATCCTTGGTCATGTCGGCACGGGTCTTCGCAAGCAGCGAATCGGACAATCCCATGTACACGGTGTCTCGCGCGAGCCCGAGCACCATCTCGTTGCCGGTGGTGTGGATCACGATGGGTTGGCCGGGAGCGGTGCTTGCGCCAGACGTAGCGCTCGACGTCGTCGACTTCATGATGTCCGTTCGATCGGCCACGGTGCCGGACGTGACGCCCGACACCGTATCTGGCGTGGAGCGTGCCGATTCGGATCTGCCGCATCCGATCTGTACCGCCACAACAACTGCGAGAGCTACACTGGTAACTACGAATGTCATTCGCATGTTTCGAAATCCTCGTAATCAGACCGTGATGGCAATGCGCTAGCCCAATGGCTAGCGCTAGATTGCGTTCTGGATATGTGTCATAACATTTGTCGTTGCGTGTGTTCTACGGTACCGGCTTTCCATCAATATTCCGAACGCTTACAGGAGCGATATTGGTGGCCTTAAGTGGCGCCTCAATTGACTTGCTGTCTCCCACAATCACGATCGCCATGTGCGCGGGATCGATGTACTTCTGCGCTACCCGCTGCACGTCACCCTGCGTTACAGCGTCGATGTTCGCCACGAAATTGTTGTAGTAGTCCAGCGGTAGCCCATACAGCGCAACGTCGGCGAGGCGCTGCGCGATGTCGCCGGTGGTCTCGAAAGCACTTGGCATCTCCAGCTCCACATACCGCTTTGTCTTGGACAGCTCCGTTGTCGGCATCGTATCGCGGATCGCCCGCAGCTGCGCCATGAAATCAATGAGCGCCGAATCGGTCTTCGCGGAAACTACCTCCGAGCGCGCGACGAATGGTCCGGCAAACTTACGCGTCTCAAAGCGTGAGCTCGCTCCATACGTATATGCCTTCGCCTCGCGCAACACCTGGTTCAGCCGACTGGTGAACGAACCGCCGAGTGCGGTGTTCATCACCTGGATCGGGAAGTAGTCCGGCGTAGCTCTGGGTACACCCACGCCGCCAATCCGGAATGACGACTGCGCGGCGTCCGGCTTGTTCACCAGATAGATGTTGGTCGCGGGCAATGTGGACGGTGTTGATGCCATGACCGCGCTCTCCGCACCCTTGCTCCACCCGCCGAACAGAGCACCAATCTTGCGCTCCACCTCGGCTGGCGTAACGTCGCCGACGATCACCATCGTCGCGGAGTTGGGAAGGAAGTGTGACTTGTAGAATGCTGCGACATCGGTCGCGGTCATCGCGCTAACCGATGACTCCGTCCCCGAGGCGGGGCGCCCGTACGGATTGTCCGTTCCATACACGATCGCGGGAAACACGCGGTCAGCTATGGCGGGACCGCGATCCTTGATCTGCAGCAGCTCCGTGAGACGGTCCTGCTTGTTGCGCGTGAACTCGGTCGCCGGAAAGGAGGGGTGTAGCGCCACGTCGGCAAACAGCGCAAGCGCGCTGTCTAACTGGGCTGTGGGCGTGGACAGCGAGACCGTCGTTGCGTCCCACCCGCTGTTCGCGTTGAGCGTGACACCCAGATACGCCATCTGGTCGGCGATCTGCAGCGCGTTCCGCGTGGTCGTCCCTTCGGGGAGCATCTGGGCGGTGAGGCCGGCTATCCCAGCCTCGTTCGCCGGGTTCGCCGTAGCGCCGACTGGCACAACGAGCAGAAAGTCGGCGACTGGAAGCTTATGCCGCTCAACGACCATCAACTTGAGCCCGTTGGGCAGCTGTCGCACAACAACGGGCGGCAGCTTGAGCGCGGGTGGGGGCCCCAGTGTGGGCGGCGTGGTTCGGTCCACCTGCTGCGCCGCGAGCACAGACGGGACCGCCAAAACCAGAGCCCCGGTCAGTGCCAGCGCGCCAAACGCGGTTGCTCCGCGACGATCCAGCATGTTCTGTTTCATCATGTTCTGTCTCGGCATGTCCTGCACGATCATTTCGAGTTCCATCCGTGGCTCCATCCGCCCGCTCACTTGGACACTCCTTTCACCATCTCCACTGTTTGTCCTTCCGGCACTACCGTCAGAACCACTTTGGGTCGTTCGAGGTATGTGCGCGCCACGCGCTGAACGTCCGCACTGGTTACGGCGTCGTATCTCGCCATGTCCTGCTGCACGTAGTCGGGTGTCCCGGCAAAATAGTTGTACATGTTCAGCAGATCACCCGTTGCATAGTCACTCGCGAGTTGCGCCAGGTAGCCAGAGCGGGTGGAGTTCTGCACCCGCGCCAGCTCGCGAGCTGTTATGCCATCTCGCTCGACTCTGGTAAGCTCCGCGCGCACGACCGAATCGATCTTTGCGGGTGACTGTCCCGGCCTTGCCGTTACCACTATCTGGAACACTCCCGCGAGACGGGAACCGTTCTGAAATGCGTTCACGTCCTGAGCCACCTGTAGATCGTATACCAGCTTCTTATACAACCGCGAGTTCTTGCCGTCGGCCAACACCGACGCCAGCACATTGAGCGGTGCATCATCCTTGGTAAACACCTTCACCGTTGGCCACGTGTAGTACACCCGCGGCAGTTGCACCTTGTCCTGCAGCACTATGAAAGTGTCGCGCGGCACGACGACGACAGTTGGTTGCGGCCTCGCAGGCAGCGCTGGCCCACGCGGGATATCACCGAAGTAGTGTTTGACTAGCGCCTTGGCCGAGTCAGAGTTGAAGTCGCCTACGATCGTGAGAGTGGCATTGTTGGGCGCGTAGTAAGTCCTGAAGAAATTCTTCACATCCGCCAGCGACGCAGCTGATAGATCAGCCATAGATCCAATGACCGGCCACGAGTATGGATGCTCTTTCGGGTACAGCGTTGAGAGGATTGTCTCCCATGCCTTACCGTAGGGAACATTGTCCACCCGCTGCCGCCGCTCGTTCTTCACCACGTCGCGCTGGATGTCCACCTTCGCGCTGTCCAGCGCCGGCAGCATATACCCCATACGATCGCTGTCCAGGTAAAGCGCCAGCGGGAGCGCGTTGGACGGAAGAGTCTCGTAGTAGTTGGTACGGTCTTCCGTTGTGGAGCCATTGTTGTTGCCACCAGCAGCTTCGAGCAACTGGTCGAACTGGCCAGTTGGAACGTGCTGCGATCCCATGAACATGAGGTGCTCGAACAGATGCGCGAAGCCAGTTCGGCCCACCTTCTCGTCGCCCGAGCCGACGTGGTACCACGTATTCACCGCGACGATCGGCGTGGTGTGATCCTCGTGCAGGATCACCTCGAGGCCGTTGGGGAGCGTGTACTTCTCCACCTTGATGCGCGGGACCGATTGCGCGGATGCCTGGCGCGCATCGGACGCACTCAACGCACCCAGTGCGAGGAAAGCGAAATTTATGGGCGCCACAGCCGCGCACGCGGTGCGGAAAACCGTTCGTGTACGTGATGTCATCAGCATGCGATATGAATAGCTACGAGTGCTTGGGCCAAACTTGGCCCAAGCTTGAGCCAGGTCGCCCAAAATATACCGCTAGATCGTTCGCCTGCTCCGCGGTTCAGGGCAGTCGGCGTTGTATCCTTTCGCCGTGAGTGTCGCCTTGAATACGTCCTGCACATCTGCTTCCCCGTGCACCAGGAAGACAGGCCCGAGGTCGGGCGAGGTTGCTTTGATCCCGTCGATCCACGCCTCCAGCTCGGTTCGATCGGCGTGCGCGCTGTAGCCGTCGATGATGGATACCTGCGCGTGTAGCTCGATCTCTTCGCCGTACACGCGAATGGTCGGTGGTGATCCTTCGATCCTTCGCCCCAACGTTCCTTCCGCCTGGTAGCCAACGAAGAGGATCGTGTTCTTGGGGTCGGACGCGCCGTGCTGTAGATGATGCAGAATGCGTCCAGCCTCCACCATCCCCGACGCGGCGATGATGATCATCGGACCTTGTGCGGTGTTCAGCGCCTTGGACTCCGTCGCGGAGCGTGTGAAGTGCACCTGCGGAAAGTGGAATAGCTGACCGCCCTTGTTGATCAGATCCTCACTCCGGTCGAACACTTCCGGGTGCATCTCGAATACAGTGGTCGCATCCGTGGCGAGCGGGCTGTCCACGTAGATCGGAATGGCTGGAATCGCTCCCTCTCGCGCCAGTCCGTTCAGGTTGTACAGCAGTTCCTGCGTACGTCCCACAGCGAACGAGGGGATGAGCACGCGCCCACCGCGCGCAGCGGTCTCGCGCACCACCTTCGCCAGCTGTGCACGCGCGCCATCGACAGACTCGTGATCCCGGTTGCCGTACGTCGACTCCATTATCACAGCGTCAGCGTGGGTCGGGATCACCGGGTCGCGGATAATCGCGAGCCCGTTGCGGCCGATATCTCCCGAGAAGACCAGCCGCTTGGTTGCGCCGTTGTTTACGCCGTTGTTAGTGCTGTTGCTATTGTTTGTCCCGCTTTCAGTAATGTCCAGAATCACCGAAGCCGAACCAAGTATGTGGCCCGCATCCACATACGTACACCTCACCCCCGGACAGACGTCAAACGTCTTGTTGTACGGGATGCCGATCATGAGCTCCTGTACCCGTGTCGCGTCCTTCATCGTGTACAGCGGCTCGACGTATTCCTTCCCGCGCTTTGCCAGATGCTGGGCGTCACTCTCCTGGATGTGCGCCGAGTCGGCGAGCATCACCGCACACAGGTCGCGCGTGGCGGCGGTGGCGAAGATGGTCCCCGAGTACCCGTTCGCGGTCAGGTACGGCAACCTTCCCGCATGATCGATGTGCGCGTGCGACAGCACTACCGCATCGATCTCGGCGATCGGCACCGGAAGCGTCTTGTTCTTTTCCGCCGAATCCTTACGCTTCCCCTGGAACATCCCGCAGTCGAGGAGAATTGTCTTTCCATTGGCGCGCAGGATATGGCACGACCCGGTAACCTCACGGGCAGCACCATAGAATTCGATTTCCATTAGTATCTTTTCGTTACTAATATGAAGAATAGCCGATATAGCTACCCCTCGGCGGACCTGTGAAAGATCAGCACCAGACGTTCATCGCTCTGGCTGATCAGCGACGGCTCCCAACCTCTACGGCTCCGCTCATTGAGCAGATCCGTTAGGGTATCTTCATTCTCACGCGTATGGCGTGTGAGCTTGACCACTACTGCCTGGTATTCTTTCATTTAGATAATGGAGTTCCCAAATCTCACGATTATCCGACACCCGCTGGTTCTCCACAAGCTAACATTGCTTCGTGACCGGCGGACCCCCACAAAGGTCTTCAAGGAGCTTGTGGATGAGATCGCGATGCTGATGGCCTACGAGGCCACCAAGGATCTGGCGGTCGAACCGCGCGATGTGGATACGCCCCTGGAACGTACAGCGGGCCACCACATCAGTGGAAAAAAACTCACGCTCGTGCCAATTCTACGCGCAGGGCTTGGTATGGTCGAGGGAGTGCTAAGATTGGTTCCTTCCGCACGAGTTGGCCACATCGGCCTGTACCGCGATCACGAAACGCTCAGCCCGGTCGACTACTACTTCAAGATCCCGGGCGACGCCGCCGAGCGGGACTTTTTCCTGCTTGACCCGATGCTCGCGACTGGTGGGAGCGCGGTGGCCGCCGTGTCGTCGCTCAAGCGAACAGGCGCGACACGTATCCGATTTCTCTGCCTCGTCGCGGCACCCGAGGGAGTAAGGAAGCTGATGAGCGCCCACCCGGACGTTCAGGTGTACACTGCCTCGCTGGACCGCGAGCTCAACGACGTTGGCTATATCCTCCCTGGATTGGGCGACGCCGGCGACCGATTGTTCGGAACACGGTAACGCTGTAGGGCGCGGCTTCAGCCGCGCCCTACGCGAACCATTCCCGTGGATCGGTCTGCTGGCGCCGCGCTGCGTCCAGCACCCAGCGTTGGCCCAACGGATCGATGACCTCGTCCGCGACGAGATCGAACCACGCATTTGCCTGCTTCAGGTCGCCGATGCGGCGCCACAGTTCCCCAACCAGATAGACCAGCACGGCTCGCTCGCCACGTGGCACCGTATCATAGAACTCCAGAGCCTGCTCGAACGACCAAGCCGCGTGTCGCCGAAAGTACCGTTCGGCCTCCGTATCACCCTCGTCCACGCAGCACCAGGCCGCGCGCAACCAAAGATCGCCGATGTAGCGCGGATCGGCACTCTGCCAGTCCGCCACCTTTGCCGCCGCTTCGTATTTTTCGGAGCCAGACGCCACGGTACCGACATACGGAGACAGCTCCGCCCAGACGTGTTCACGAACCAGCGGGCTGATGTCCGTATGTTCGGTAAAGTCACGCTCCGCGCCCGAGTAGCCGCATCGGTCGCACATATGCACCTGATACTGCAGCGGCTGCGTTCCCGCGGCCCGTTCGTGAAAGTCAGTCCTTTTGCCACCGAACGCGTTCGTCGAGATTACCGTCTGCGAACTGAATTCGTGGCTGCACGACGGACAATGCAGATCGATTTGGCGCAACGCTGTCATGACAACTATCTCCGTCAGATTCCCGGATACCGCATAAAGGAAAATCTGTGCCAACCTTGAGAATTGCTCGTCAATAGCGCAATTCATGCGGCGAGAAATCTTCGTTCCATGGACATTTATGTCCGATAACTCTCGTTTAACTCTTGTTGACCATTTCGGGATAGGGTAATTTCTCCGCCGATGCTGATCAACCTGCTTCCTGACTTTTTCGCCGTCCTCGAGAGCACCGATCGCGTCGCTGCGTACCTGCGCTACTTCGAAGCGCATCGCCGCATCCTCGAGCCTTACTGGACCAACTACGTCCTTGATCCCGAAGGACCGCACTTCCAGGAAGTAGTCCGCTCCACCGCATACGCCTCGCGCGACGATCTCCGGACGATGCTCGCTCGTATCGACGTAGTGACGCTCGCGCGCGCGGCCGAAGCCGAGAGCCGGCGTGTGCTCGAGGCGGATGTCGACACGGATGTCGTTCTGATGGTGGGAGTGGGTGCCGCCAATGCTGGCGAGCTGGTGGTGGGCGGGCGCGGAATGGCGTTTATCGCCCTGGAGCACTTCACCGGCCACCCCAACCCGGAAACTACCGCGCTCGGACTGGAGCCAGAGTTGATTCCGCTCTGGCTGGCGCACGAGATCGCGCACGCGGTCCGCTACACCTCGCCCACCAGCCAGAGCGAGATGCGTCAGCTCACGACGGAGGCGGGCGGAAGCTACGACTACTGGGAAACGGGGCGGCGCGCCACGTTGCGCGAACTGATCATCAACGAGGGAATCGCCGTCCAGACCAGCCGGCTGGTGAGCCCAGGACACGCCGCGTGGGAATACTTTGGCTACGCGCGCAAGGAATTCGCGCGCATCAGAGAGGCGGAGCCGTTCATCATGCGCGCCATCGCCAAGCAGCTGGATCGCTCAGGTCTGGGCCTCCGGCTGCGCTACCTCTCGGGCGGCATGAGCGACGACGCGCGCACGGTCGAGCGCCACGTCCTGCCCGAGCGTAGCGGCTACTTTGTCGGCGCCAGGCTCACCGATGCGGCGGTCGCCTCGCGCGGCCTCGCATGGACCGCTCGCGCCTCCGCGGCGGACATTATTGATGCGGGCGCAGCACATCACTCGTCCATAGCGAGCGCGTAGCCGTTAATTCCACGCTGGTCCAAGCTGGTCCAAGCTGGTCCAACCGCCGGAAAGGAAATACATGAGGGAAGTACATGTCTGACTTCCGCGCTCGCACCAACGCCGAGATCCTGGATGCAGCGTTCGAAATTTACCGTCGGCATTTCTGGGTTTTCTTCGCCGTGAGCGTTGTTGCCACCATCCCTGGCGGAATTGCACGCTACCTCATCAGCCGCACATCGGTACTGGATCCAACGCACAAGCCGCTCCTCCTAGCGCTCGCATGGATCGTCGCCGGCCTCATCGCTCCGTTCGCCGAAGCGGCCTTTGTCACTACCACGTCCAACGCCTACCGCGGCTCAGTAGTGGACATCGCCGACTCGATCCGATCCGCGTTCGTGCGCCCGTGGCAGCTCTTCGCCATCGTTTGGGCTCGGGGGATCATGCTTGGGTTGGGCATGTTGCTGCTGATAGTGCCCGGGCTGATAGTGTACAAGCGCTATTTCGCGATCGTCGCCGCGTTCACCATCGAGAAGCTCCCCGCCCGCGCAGCCATGACGCGCTCCCGTGAGATATCCGACGATAATGGCAAACGCATCTTCTTCCTGCTCGGCGCCGTCGCCCTGTTCGCGATCTTCGCGGGTGCCATGCTGGGCGGCTTTCTCGCCGCCATCGCCAAGGGCGCGATTGCCGCAATTCTGTACCTCGTCGCAGTCTCCCTCTTCACGCCGTTCCCCGCCATCGTGATGACGCTGCTGTACTACGACATCCGGATCCGCAGGGAAGGTTACGACATCGAGTTGCTGGCCAATGCCTTGGATGGCACAATACCAGTTCCTCCGGCACAGTACGCCATTTAGTATCCATCTGATAATATCCGCTCCCCGCAACGACACCATTGCCGATACTGTCGCCGCGGTATTCCGCGGGCGTCAGTATGCGCTGCACCGGAGCGTGTCGCTGTGGGACATCATCATGCGCTGGATTGCGCAGCTCGCCGCGCGGCTCTTCGGATTCGCAGCGGCACATCCGGCTGTGGGATATGTGGTCAGAACGGCGATCATTCTGGCCGTGGTCCTGGTCGCTGTGCGTGTCGGCTACTCTCTTCTGCTCGCACGCCGCTCACCCGCTCTTACCTTCGGACCAGGCAGCACAAAGCGTGGCGGCGACTGGTGGCAAACCTCGCAGCGGCTGGCCGCCGCGGGCGACTTTACTGCGGCCGCACACGCCCTTTACCTGGCGCTGATCACGGGAGCCGCTTCGCGCGGCCTGGTATTGCTGGATGACTCCAAGACCACCGGAGACTACCTGCGCGAGTTGCGCCAGGCGGCCAACGACGCCGATGCTCATCACTTCGCCGATTTCACGCGCTCATACGAGACGGTAATCTATGGCATCGGAATCTGTGATTCGGAACGTTTCACACGTCTTCGTACGCTGGCTGCCGGCATGCTCGGTCCCATCGCCGGAGGCAACGCTTAATGAGTGACCGGCGCTGGATCACCTCCGCGACCATACTTTCCGCGGTCGCGGTACTGGCCGTCATATTCGCCCTCTTCGCACCCCAGGAGTCTGCCGGTTCGGGGCCTGACCTGAGCTCCTATTCGGTTTCCCTGAACGGAGCGCGCGGATTGTACGATGTGCTCCAGCGACTCGGCTATCCAGTGCGACGGCGCACCACGAGCATGTCCGCGAATGTTTTTGCACGTACGTATGCGAGTACCTCTGCACCACTCGATAGTACGGCTACGTATATGGTGCTGCGCCCGTCCATACCCCTCACCGCGGTCGAGCTCAACTCGTTGCTCGCCGCTGTCCGACATGGTGCAACTGTCGTCATCGCAGGCGATCGTGGCCCGCTGAATGACTCCCTGGGTTTCGAGGTACAACGGGTGACTGATGGGTTCCACACCATCGCCAACACCATGGTCGCGGGAGGAAGCACCGAACGCAAACGGCCGACCGCCTCTCTGGGGCCAGGTACCTTTGGGGCAAGCGCTCTCATGGCGGTTCCAATTTCAGCCACCATCGCACTGAGCCCCGGGACACACGTTCGCGACACGGCATTCATGTGGCTGGTCGACTCGCCCACGTATGCCAGGGACGAGCGCCGACCTGCCCCCGCGCGTGCGCTGGTGATTGGCCGCACATTTGGCCGAGGCTACGCAATCGCCGTCGCGACTGGCGATCTGATCTCCAATCAGCTGCTGCGCGACGGACGGCCAGCCATCGCGATTGTTCGCGCACTCGATTGGACACGCGGTCAACGTGCAGGAACTGCCGCGGCCATCGTGTTCGACGAATACCACCACGGCTTCGGCATCCACGCTGACCCGATGGCCGCGGTTCAGCGCGCGCTCGTGTCCACGCCGCTCGGCCGCATGGCGCTCCAGGCGGCAGTTGCCGCGATCGTTCTGATCATGGCGTTTGGCGCCCGCCCACTATCGCCCACTGCGTCCAGCGAATTCCCGCGCCGGTCTCCCATCGAGCACGTCGGCGCCCTGGCGCACGCATATCTTCAAGTGGATGCACGTCGCATCGGCACCGACCGGCTCATTCATGGACTCAGGCGTCGGCACCCACTCGGCGTCGCACGCTCATTGCCGCACGATGCGTATCTCGCCGCGCTGCGCACCCAGCTCCCGGCCACCGCGCCAGATGTTAACGTGGTGTCGGTTGCCATGGCGCATGAGTCCACCAAACAGAACAGTTTCGCCAGCGTAGGCGCCGCCATCGCTAACATCGAGAGGGCTTTCAGAAGTTGATGGATATCACCGCCAGCTCAGCCGCCCTGCAGCGCGTCCGCGACACCATCGGTGAGCGTGTACTGGGCCAGGAACAGGTAATAGATCAACTCCTCGCCGCATTCGTCGCTCGGGGCCACGTACTGCTGGAGGGCGTCCCCGGCACCGCCAAGACACTCCTCTCTCGCGTGCTCTCCGGCGCTCTCGACATTCGATTCGGCCGAGTCCAGTTCACACCGGATCTCATGCCCTCTGACGTGACTGGAGTGAGCATTTACCGCGATGATTCACGTTCATTCGAGTTCCGTCCTGGTCCCATCTTCACCGACATCCTGTTAGCGGACGAGATCAATCGCGCGCCGGCAAAGACGCAAGCCGCCCTGCTCGAAGCGATGCAGGAGCGCCAGGTCACAGTCGATGGTACGACGCATCAGTTGGGTGACCTGTTCACCGTTATTGCGACGCAAAATCCGGTGGAGTACGAGGGCACCTATCCGCTCCCTGAAGCACAGCTGGACCGTTTCCTGGTGAACCTGCGCGTCGGCTATCCACCGCGCCACGCCGAGCTGGAGATGCTCGCCCACAGCGCGGATGGCTTCGATGCGGAACGTGCCAGCACCTTCATGCCCGAGCCGGTTCTCTCAGCCACAGACGTCTCAGAGCTGCGATCCGCCAGCGACACTGTAAAGGTTGCGCCAGAGCTGCGCGAATACATCACCGACATCATTCGCGCGACGCGCGAAGACTCCGCTCTCACACTTGGCGCGTCCCCGCGTGCGTCGGTTGCACTGTTCCGTATGACCAGAGCCGCAGCCATTGTTGCAGGGCGCGACTTCGCCATACCCGATGACGTCAAGCAGCACGTTCTGCCAGTGCTGCGCCATCGCGTGCTCCTGGCGCCGGAGCTACAGGTGGAAGGACGCTCCACGGATGACGTACTCTTAGTGCTTCTCTCCCGCGTTACCGCACCACAGTAGCTGGCATGCCAGCTATCGGCATGACGGTGCTCCACGGCATCGCATCGCTCTGTCGCTCGCTTGCGCGCTATGCACCCACGCGCAGGCTCGCGGGGATCGTTCTGGCCTGCTCGCCGGTGTGGCTCTTTTCGCGGAGCGCTGCAGGTCAGGTCGCAGCCGCTGTTATCGTCGCGCTCATACTTTTGGCAGTGTTGATAGATGCTCTTCGCATCCCAGGAACAGAGGCCGTATCAATAACTCGATCGGTGCCCGGTGCCATCGGAATTGGTGATACGCACGAGGCACGTTACCATATCGTTTCGTCCTGGCCGCAACTTCTGCGTGCCACAATATCGCACCGCCTGCCGGCACAGATTGTGGCCCCGCTTGCCCACGCGACGTTCCTGCTGGAACCGGGTGCCGTGAAAGAAATTCCGTTCGAGCTTACGGGCCACGCTCGTGGCATATTCCCGCTGGGCCCGACGGCACTCACGATGTTCGGCCCGTGGCGACTGATGCGACATTCGTTGATATATTATCTTAATGATACTATATCCATCGCGCCCTCAATGCGCTCCGCCGATCGTTACCGGCTACTTGCCGCGCAGCACCGCGTGCGCGTCGCGGGCCAGCGCGTAATACGCCGCAGAGGTGCGGGAGCGGCGTTCTCGAGTCTGCGCGATTACACACCGGGCGACGATCCACGCCGCATCGATTGGAAGGCAACGGCACGCCGCAATCGACTGATCTCCCGCGAATTCTCCGTTGAGCAGGGCCAGACGATGATGATCGCAATCGACGCTGGCCGCATGATGACTCAGCTTTCCGGCGATCAGTCGCGATTCGAGTGGGCGCTGATGGCAGCGATCACCGTGGCCGATGTTGCACTGTCAGCTGGTGATCGCGTTGGACTTATCGTCTTCAACACTTCTGTACAGCGATACCTGTCTCCGTCGCGTGAGCCGGGAACAATTACAGCCATACGCGATGCACTCGTTGGCGTAACCGCCACACTGACTGAACCGGATTACGCAGCCGCGTTCCGAACTCTGGTTGAGCGGAACAGGCGCCGCTCGCTCATCGTGCTCTTCACGGATGTCGTGGATGCGCGCTCGTCTCGTGCATTGATCGCGCTCACCGCCAGAAGTGCGGAGCGGCACCTACCGCTCGTAGTCGCGCTACGGAACGAGGAATTGATAGCCGCGGCAATTCCGCCCACCAGCTCCAGCGATGAGCGGAGCTACGCCAGCGTCGCGGCCGAAGAGCTGTTATCGGCCCGCGAAGAGGCGCTCCAGAACATGCGGCAAGCGGGCGTCGCTGTTCTGGATACCTCACCCGAGACAATGACAGCGGCCCTGATCAATCGCTATCTGGAGATCAAGGAGCGCTCCACACTCTAACCTTGTCGCCGTTGTCTCTCCCGAGCGAGAAATAGCCGATCAGCGCCACCGCTGTAGCCAGCGATACCGCAACCTTCCACTGTATTGGCCAGACGCGTGGCGACACCAGTCCTTCAATCGATCCGGCCAGCAGAAGCAACAGCGTCGACGCCGCGATCAGATTCACGGCGCGTCTTCCGTTTGCCACGAGCGCATCACGCCTCGTTCGATCACCTGGGAGCAGCATTCCCTGCGCGATCAGGAGCCCACCCCCTCCAGCAATGCACACTGCGGTGAGCTCCAGTACCCCATGCGGTGCCACGAACGCCAGGATCACCCGTGTCACTCCGTTAGCGGCGAACACACCCACGCCGCTCCCGATTGATACGCCGTTCAGTATCAGCAGTATCACCGTGCCGATACCTGCCGTCAGACCGAACGCGAAGGCCATGTACGTAATCTGCACGTTGTTGGAGATGATCATGCTCGCCGCGACCGGGCGTGTCGCCTCATCGATCGTGACATATCCCTCACCTCTGCGCTCGCGTTCCGCTGCGGTACCCGCTCTACTCAGCATCTCGTCCGGCAGCAGTTGCGCCGCCACGCTCGGATCGCGCACCACAACGGTGTACGCCACCGCCGCCGGCCCAAACAGTAGCACCGCCGCAATCGCTATCTGCATCCACGAGCGACGAACTTCACGCGGAACAGTGTGGCCCAGATAGTGAGCGATTCCGGCGATCGTATTCTGCTGTTGCCCGTATAGCAGATTGTGACCGCGCGCCACCAGCCTGCTCAGGAAGAAGAGCGACTCTGAGCTTCTGCCGCGAGTCGCAGTCTGCAGCCGAGCGAGGTCAGTCGTGATTTCGCGATATTGCGCTACCAGCGCGGATACATCCTCTGCCGGCATGCGCCTGAGCCCCCGCGCGCGCGCAGCGTCAATCAGCACAGCGAAGTCATTCCATCGCCTTAGCCCGAGCGCAACAATCGCGTGCTGTTCGCGCCTCGCACCAGTGTCGCTCCTTCCTGCGGCACCAGCCCCGCGCGCCGCGCGCTCCTGCTCGTACAATCGCGGTAACCCCGCCGCGATAGGTGCATTCCCACTGCTCGGCAACTGCTTCGAAAAACGTTCGGATAGCTGTGCCGCCAGAACCCGCCGGCGATCCGGATCCAGAGCCTGGCGTCGCAGTATGTACAGCTCCAATACCGCGTACTCGTCGTCACTGAGCTGCGCTGTCACGACTTGATTCGTGGCTTCTTGGCTCGCAGTATTCGGCGCCGGACCGCGGGTCTGACTCGTCGCTGCTCTCCCTTCCTTGATCACCACAGTACCTGCCACAAGATCACCGATGCGCTTGCGCGAGCGGTTCAGCATCGCCGCTACGATCCCGACGAGGTACAGTGGGATCGGCATCGCATCTGCAATACGCAGCAGATTGCGCACAGCCGAAGCGCTGAACGATACCGAATAGCCGCCATCGCGCACCACGCGTAGTTGCATGAGCCGCTTTCCGGGAGTCTGTCCATCCCAGAGTCCCTCAAACATTACGTAGTAGCCCCACACTACTGCGAACTGCACGATCACATAGCCCGCAAAGATCCACGCGGTGGATCTCGCCACCACGTCCAATCCCCCCGTGAGACCAAAATAGCCCACGGCCATAGCCGCCACGATGAACAGAGTAATTAGTGACGCCACACAGATGAGCGCGTCCAACGCCGCCGCCGCACCGCGCGACCCAATACCCGCAATGGAATACGAGAACTCGATCTGTTCCGGCGTCTCGACATCCACCCAGATGTCCAGCGGCAACGGTGCCGCCGCTACTTGAGACATCATCACACGGTCACTTTGCATGGTCATTTGGCGTTGTCATTTGGCGTTGTCATTTACCAACGCAGAATGAGCTGAAGAGCCTGTCCAGGACATCCTCTATATCCACCGCGCCTACAACGTCCGCGAGCGCACTTGTCGCGACCCTTAGATGTACGGCTGCTACCGTTGCAGGCACCCCGTCGTCCCACGCTCGGCCGAATGCCGCAACTTCGTCTCGCGCGGTCTCCACCGCGTAGCGCTGACGCTCACGTGTGAGCACCGGTGCTTCCATGGGTATGCCACTGTACCGCGTCGATATCGCACGCGAGATGATCCCTACCAACTGTGATAACCCGGCGCCGGTTGCAGCACTCACGGATGTGGACAGCTCAGAGGTCGCCAGATCGGCCTTTGTCCGAACGCCGATCACTTCTCCAGTGGTGAGCCGAGATATTATAGCCGTGGCTTCCATCACCGCTGCGTCGGTATCGCCGCACGCGAGCACCACGTCAGCCGATTCAAGATAGCGCTCACTCACCTCGATCCCGAATCGCTCGACCAGATCATCCGTCTCACGCAGTCCAGCGGTATCCACCAGCCTCAGCGGCCACGGTTGCGTATCCAGTACCGCTTCGATGGCGTCGCGCGTTGTCCCGGGCACCGCTGTCACTATCGCGCGCGCACTCCCCAACATCGCATTGAAGAGCGAAGACTTGCCTGCGTTCGGAGCGCCTGCGATCACCACCACCGCTCCGGAACGGACCAGCTCTCCCGCCGGCGCCGTCGCCAACAGATTGTTCAGCGCATTCAGGAGCTCACACAACGCCGCTTCCACTCTTTCGCGCGACACTGGTCCATCGTCTTCTTCCGGAAAGTCAATGTCATACGCAATCAATGCCTCCAGTCCAATCACCTGTGCTCTGAGATCGTCGATGCGACGCGACAATCCCCCGTCAAGTTGCGCGATCGCAGTTCGCTGCATCGCTCTCGAGCCCGCATCAATCAGATCCCCGATCGCTTCGGCCTGCAATATGTCCAGCTTGCCATTGAGCGCGGCGCGCCGCGTGAATTCGCCGGCCAGGGCCTCGCGCGCACCAGATCGCACCAGCGCGGCAGCCACGAGCGTTGGTACAACAACGCCGCCGTGCGTCGCGATCTCCACAACATCCTCCCCGGTGAACGAGTGCGGCCCAGTGAACACGGTCGCGAGTGCGTGATCCAACACTCCGCCGTCAGCATCGCGTACCACGCAAAGCGTTACCTGCCTTGCCTTTCCGGGCCATGGCTCCAGATGTTGACGCGCAATTTCATGCGCGCGCGGGCCTGACAATCTTACCAGAGCCACGGCGCCGCGCCCCGCCGGCGTTGCGAGCGCGACAATCGTGTCATCGCTCGCCAACATCATCACGCCAGTGTAGGCGGTAGTGTGTACGGTGTGGTCAACGCTGGCATCGCAGGCAGCTCGAGCGACTCACCCGGCTCCAGGATTCGGACGTCCGCGCCACGCGCGTGTGTCGTCACGTATACCCGCATCTCATCGATCGCGTCGTACGCGGACGACGTAACGTGATTGAACGTCCCCCAGTGATACGGAATGAGATACCGTGCACCCAGCCGCTCGAACAGCGTCAGCGCATCCATGCTCGTCAGGTGGCCACTCCGGAACCCCACCTTCCAACTCGGCGCATACCCAATCGGCAGCAGCGCGATATCCAACGGCCGCCCGCCCAGCTCCCTCTCCACCATCCGTGTAGTGGTCGGCGTGAGCGCGGTATCACCAGCGAAAAAGACACTCGCCGATTTGGTAGCTATAAGATACATATTCGCCTGCTGCCGCCAACGGTCCACTCCGTACCGGTTTCCCTTGTGCGTCGCTATTTCCGCGTGTACAGTGAGATTTCCCGTGGCCACACTCTCTCCGGGCGACAGCTCGATCGCGTTGCACACCCCGCGGCGCTTGATCCACCGTGCAACAGCCGGGGGTGCATACAGCGGCACCCGCTCAACCGCCGCCAGCGATTTGAACGAAAGATGGTCCGCGTGCGCGTGCGTGAGCAGGATCATGTCCAGCTTCGGCAGCGCCTCCAACTCGATTCCCGGCCTGCTCACCCGCGCCAGGAACTTCCCTAACGCAGCATCAAAGTTCGGATCCGTGAGAATGGTCTTGCCGCCGATCTCTATGAGGAGCGTGGCGTGACCGATGTATGTAACGCGCATACACCCTACTTCTTCACTTTGGCCTGTATTCCCTTCTGCGTTCCCTTGACCGGCGTCCCCTTTACCATCGGCGCGCTCGTCGAAGCGTTTGCCACAACGGGCTTTCCCGTCTTCTTTCGCTCGTGTGCCAGCTGCCACTGCTGCGGCAACGTTGCCAGGTTCTGGGTCGCGTAATAGATGTTGAGCCCCGAAGCGGCACGCCAGAAGAAGAACGTGAACATCACCGGCATCGCGTAGCCCATAAGCTTCGTCTGCGGGTTGGGCGGAGCGCCCCGCATTCCGATCCACGACACCAGGTACATCGATATACCCATCAGGATGGGCAGGATATAGTACGGGTCCTTGGCCGATAGATCGCTGAGCCAGAAGAACGGCACTCCACGAAACTCGATAGTGTTCTTGAACACGAAGAACAACGCCAGCAGAATCGGCATCGGTAGCAGTGACGGCAAACATCCCAGTAGCGGTGACAGCGGATTCATCCCGTGCGACTGGTACACTTTCATGACTTCGGTCCGCTGCTTTTCGGGATCGTCCTTGTACCGATCCTGAACTTCCTGCAGCTCGGGCTGCAGCACCTGCATCTTGAGCGACGTGCGCATGGAGCTCTGATATAGCGGCCACATCAGCAGCCGGACGAGCAGACCAAGTGCGATCAGCACCATGCCGTAGCTCAACTTGAGCCGGCTGTGCATCCACAGCACTGTCCTGATCACGAACCCTGCAATCGGCTGCATCACCCCACGCAGAAAAGCCCACCCGTAAGGATTCACCTCATCAAAATTGCGACCCAGCGACGTGAGTCGCGTCCATTGCTGCGGTCCGGCATACACATCAAAGGAGAAAGATCCGCTCTTGACCGGCACCACGACAGTTGCGGCCGCGTTGGTCGCGATCTTTGTGGTTCTGTTTCCACCAACCAGCGTCGCTTCGGTAAAGCCTGGTCCGTTCTTTGGTGCAAGCACTCCGACCGTGAAGTACTTGGACTTGGCGGCCAACCACGTGAGTGGCCCCTCGAGCAGCTGCTTCTCGCCAGGATCCAGCGACTTGAAAGCGACGTTGCGAGCGGCATCGCGCTTGGACATGTACGCATACGCCAGATAACCTCGGTCATCTGCCGTGTCCGGCTCGGTCGCCGCAAACGTGGTTGGTAGATTGACCAGCAAGTAACTCCCGTTCGCCCCCCCTGACACTGTCCCCGCAACGTGCGCGACGAAGCTGTCCGGAACGATCGCGTACCGTATGGTCACATTCGATCCAGCGACCGGCACCTGATATGTCACCACGTTTCCAACCCGCGACGATTGAAACGTCGTCCCACTCAGATCGATTGGTGCGGCCTGCGCACTGGGCACGAGCTGATATTTGAGAATTGGCTTGTTCCCATACCCAAGATCGACCTTACCACCCGAGACGCGATTCGCGTACGCGTTCATTGTCACCCCGATCGGCGTAGCACCCACATTACTCAACCTGAACGTCGCCCCGCTGTCGCGTCGCGTGACCACGACCGTCGTCTCGGCCGCAATCACAGGAGTCGCAGGTGCGGCACCGGCCGATATTGTGCTCGTCGTCGTGTCGCCATTCACGCCGGGATTCCCTGCAGCAGCGGCTGCATTTGCTCCACCAGTCGAGACAGTATTCGCCGCCGCGTTTGGCTGCGTGCCATTCCGCGCCGCCACCGCGGCGCTATCTGCCGGCGTTACTCCGTTGGCGCCCTTCTTCGCACCTGGAAGGAGGAACTGCATCGCGAAGATGAACAGGGCCGATAACACGACCGCGAGAGTGAGCCTTTTAGTGTCCATTAATCAGTACAGAGTCAGGGGACCGGGTCGTAGCCGCCCGGCCGAAAAGGGTGACATCGTAGAATGCGCCGAGTCGCGAGCCAGCCGCCCTTCAGCACTCCGTATTTGTCCATAGCCTGTAGGGCGTAGTTGGAACACGTAGGAAAATACCTGCACGACGGTGGCGTCATCGGTGATATCGCCAGTTGATAAAAGCGTATCGGCGCCCTGAGGAGCTGCACGCCGATCGATCGCCTATGCGATTCGTGCGATGACGCCATCGATCTCCCGGACCAGCATGTCAAAGCTACTCGTATACGCCTGCGGCATCGCGCGTATGAATACGTCCCGAACCGGTATCACTGGAAGCATGCGAGTGCGCACTATCTCCCGCAGCCGCCGCCTCAGCTTGTTCCGCTCCACAATCGATCGTTTGTACTTCGGCACTATCACACCCACTCGCGCACACTGAGTTGTACTAGGTACGTGAGTTAAGTGAGTTGCGTCAGACGCACACGACGACGGGGAAGCGGCGACCCGGACATCCAAAAGTCCAGTCTTCACCCGCTTCCCCGTTCGCTTGACGAACTCGATGTCCGAAGCACGCGCCAACCTCTGCGCGCGCGAAAACCCCAGATTAGATGCCGGCGTACTTCGACGGCAACTGTACCGTCAAACGCTTGCGCCCCTTCTTGCGGCGCCGCGCCAACACTTCCCGTCCCCACCGCGTGGACATCCGCTCGCGGAACCCATGCGTCTTGATCCGTCGCTTGTTACGCGGACGATACGTCGGCTTACCCATATATGATCCTCAATGCTCCTGAACGACTTTATAGAAAGACCGTTAAATCTAGGCCCAGCAAGGGGATAGAGCAACCGGCATTCATTACCAGTGGCTGCCGCTGTCACTTCTCGGCCACTCCTCAAGCCTCTTCTCACCCGCCAGCGATTTGACTTATCCACATTTGCCCCGTAGCTTCGCCTCCCGCCTGTATGGAATCCCCCGACCTCCCACCTGCCGATATCTGGGCCCGCCTCCTCGAGCGTGCGCGCCAGGAACTTCCTGAACAGACCTTCCGGACCTGGCTCGAGCCAACCGAAGCGCTGGAGGTCGCCGGCGGGACGCTCATAGTCGGTGCACCCGACCGCTTCGCCGCCGAGTGGAACGAGACCAAACACTCAGCGCTGCTCGCTTCCTTTGCCCCAATAGTCCTGGGCCACCCCATGAAGGTGGCGTTCCGAGTACACGAAGAGCGTCAGGCTCGGCCCCAGATGGACTTCTTCGTTGCGCCAAAGCCAGAAGAAGCAAAGCCATCAACGCGCCAGACAGTAGCTACATCAGCGCCACTGAATCAACGGTACACGTTCGATCAGTTCGTTGTCGGTAAGTCCAACGAGCTGGCAGCGGCAGCGGCCAATGCTATCGCCGAAGCTCCAGGCAAGATCTACAATCCGTTCTTCATCTACGGCGACACGGGGTTGGGCAAGACGCACCTGATGCAGGCCGTGGGTCACGCCCTGTACGCGCGCGACCCATCCATCCGCATCACCTTTGTCGGGACCGAGCAGTTCACCAATGATCTGGTCGGTTCCATCCAGGGTCGCACCACTGGCGACTTCCGAAGGCGCTATCGCGAGACCGATCTACTCCTGGTCGATGACGTACACTTCCTCAAGGGAAAAGAGGCGACCCAGGAGGAGTTCTTCCATACCTTCAACGCCCTGTACGAGGCCGGCCGTCAAATAATCCTGACAAGTGACCGACCGCCGTCCGAAATCCCGGGCCTCGAGGCACGTCTGGTAAGCCGCTTCCAGTGGGGTATGGTCGCCGATATCGAGCTCCCCGACTTCGAGCACAGGATCGCCATCCTGCAACAGAAGTCAGAGCAGGACGATCTGGAGACCACCATTCCAGACGACGTGATCCGCTTCATTGCCGAACACGTCCGCTCCAGCGTGCGCGAACTTGAGGGCTCCATCATCAAGCTGCTCGCCTATGCATCGCTCCGGCACAAACCCGTATCGGTCGAGGTCGCCCGGGAGGCGCTCCGCGACAGGCTGCGCACATCGGAGGTGAGCAATGCGGAGCCGGCTGGGCTGACGATTCAGGCAATTCAGAGCGTGGTCGCCAAGGAGTGGGGGATAAGTGTAGACGGCTTAAAGTCCAAGACCCGTACCAAGATGCTCACCGTTCCGCGCCAGATTGCGATGCACCTCACCAGAGATCTCTTAGGGATGCAGCTCGTCGAGATTGGTGCCGCATTCGGTGGACGTGATCATTCCACGGTGATCCACAGTATCGAGAAAGTAGGCGAGATGCTGCAGAACGATGACACAGCGCGCGAGAGGATTGCACGCATTCGTATAATGTTGACGGCGCTCAGGATTTGAACATTCCGCCCGAAGTAATCCACTTTATATGTTATAGAAGAACGGATGAAGACGAGCGGTGATGTGGATAGCCGTGCCAATCGCGAGTTACCCACAGCCAGTGCACACCACGTATTCAACCACAACTCGATATGCAGTCATGACTTACAGGCTTTATCCCCTATTCCACAGGCTCCTACTACGACGACTAGATTTCTATATCATATAGCTTGTATTAGAACAGCGTCTGTATTCCACAATTCTGTCTTAACATCACCCTAGCAACTCAGGAAACCGGATGCGCTTTACGATCTCTCGTGAGAAGCTCCAGGAAGGGCTCAACGCCGTCTCGGCAAGCATTCCCACGAAGACCACGCTCCCGGTCCTTGCCAATATCCTGGTTGAAACCACCGACCGTGGGATCCGCCTTTCCGGTACCGATCTCGACATTGCCGTGAGTACCGAGGTCACCGCCGACGTGGAGACCTCTGGCGCCGTCACAATACCCGCTAGGAAGCTCAGCGAGCTGGCAAAGGAGCTCCCGCCAGCCCCGGTGAAAATAGCGGCCTTAGGCGAGCAGCGGATAACGCTCGAGTGCGGGCGCTCCAAGTTCAAGCTGCTGGGCCTCCCGCGCGACGAATTCCCCACGTTTCCCGCGGTCCGTTTCAACGAGAGCTGGCGCATCAAGTCGGGCGACCTACAAAAGCTCATAGCAGCAACGTCCTTCGCCGTTTCGACCGAAGAGAGCCGCCCCATTCTTAATGGCGTGCTCTGGGAGCTACGCCCCGAGCACATGCGCATGGTCGCGACCAATGGTCATCGCCTCGCTAAGATGGAGACGCCCATCGTCGCCAGCAGCGCGCCAGCAAGCGATTTGATCGTTCCGCCCAAGGCACTGGATCAGGTCCGCCGACTCTTTCCGGCTGAAGAGGAGCTCGAGGTGGCCAGAGGTGAGAACCACATCGGATTCCGCTCGCCCATTACCTCCGTCTTCACGCGCCTGATCGAGGGTCCATACCCCAACTACGACCAGGTCATCCCACGCGACAACGACAAGGTGGCTGTGGCCGACAAGGGCGCTCTCACCAGCGCGCTCAAGCGCATGTCGGTGATCGCCAGCGATCAAACCCATCGCATTCGCATGAGCTTCAACTCCGGCCTGCTCAAGTTCAGCGTAACTACTCCTGACCTGGGTGAGGCGCAGGACGAGCTTCCCATTCGATATGACGGCGATCCCATGGAGATCGGCTTCAACGCCGCTTACCTCCTCGAGATCCTGCGCTACATGCCCACGGATGAGGTGAAGCTCACCTTCAAAGCTCCGGAGCGCGCCGCAACCATCGAGCCGGAAGCGTGGAGTGATCCTGGATCTTACATGTGCTTGGTGATGCCGCTGCGCCTGATGGATTGATAGGACTGAGCGCTGTGGCGCTCCGTTGGCTCTCTGATGGCGCTATGGACTACCGGTAAGAGTCACGTGCTGAGCCACATGCTGAACGAATCGGGTGACCCGCCCCGACGTATTTATATCCACAGTACTGTTCTGCACTCCGTCCGACTCCAGAAATCGGCCCGTAGCAACATCGAAGAAGAGCTCGGCGCTCCCCGTCCCCGTAGCTGAAACCAGTACCCGATGCTGCCCCTCCGCTCCTTCGCCAGTAGCGGCTATCACGTCATCACGATGCACGTGCAGTGTGGTGACCGGTACAGTTGCCCCGGTCAGGGCTATCGCCAGGACAGTGTCGCCCAGTACCGTGTACGTGTGTGCCACATGAGACGTAGCTGGAATTGAGCCACGACACCCGTCAGTGGTGGTCGAATCGGACCAGCTCTCTCCGCCTGTAATACGTGATGGGAGTCTAGTGATCATCTGTTGCGCACGCGTTACGGACGCTGCTGACGCATCGCACGCGCCCGTCGTTGCGGGTGTGGGGGAGATGACCTGCACCGTGCCGTCTGCGCCGACGGCGATTGTAGCTCGCTCCGGCGGCGTTGGCGCGACGCGCTTCTGCATCGTATCATTGGTCGGCGCCACCACGGCTTCGGTGGTCACGCTGTACGTGTAGGTACCCGGCGCATAGCTGAACGACCACGGGCCTCCGTATACGCTCCCGTGCGGCAGGCGTGTGGTAGCGGGTATCGCTGGAGAGACCGATGTTGGCACTCGTCCTGGCGATGGCACGGGTATAGGTGCAGGAGTGGGGGGGGGGAAGGCAGATGCGCCTGCCAACCCCACACCCCTGAGGCCTGTCTCCCTCCGCCGAGTGCTCCCACAAAGGTATGAGTGGT
>JBPCQO010000012.1:0-4950 GCA_050998035.1 Gemmatimonadaceae bacterium
AGATGCCGGGGTTGCACACGTTCAGGATCACCGACGGTGGCGTTGAGATATTCCCCCGCATTCCCGAGCAGCAGCTTCGCCGGAAGCCTCGTCCGGACGTGGAGACGCGCCTGGCGACCGGCATTCCGGGCCTGGACGAAATGATGGGCGGTGGGATTCCCGCGGGCGACGCAGTGCTCATCTCTGGCCCGGCTGGGTGCGGGAAGACGACGTTCGCTACGCAGTTCGTGGCCGAGGGGCTCAGACGCGGAGAGCGCGCCGTCGTAGTAGTGTTCGAGGAGTATCCGGAGGAATATCTGGCCAGCGCCAGGGCGCTCAACCTCGATCTACAGGATGAGGTTCGGGCAGGAAATCTCAAGATCATCTACCTGCGCCCGCTCGATCTCTCCGTGGATGAGACACTCGCCGAGATCTCTGAGGGTGTACGGGAGCTTGACGCCAAGCGCGTGGTGATCGACTCGTTGTCCGGTTTCGAGGTCGCGCTCGCGCCAACGTTCCGGGAAGATTTCCAGGAATCGCTCTACCGGCTGGTGGGCGCCCTGACCGCCACCGGTATCACGATGGTGATGACAACCGAAGTGGTCGAGCATACCAACAACCTGCAGTTTACCCGTGATAGGGTCTCCTTCATCACCGATGACATCATCATGCAGCGGTACGTGGAGATCGACGGCGAGCTCAGAAAGGTTCTGGCCGTGGTCAAGATGCGCGGGAGCTCGCACAGCTCGGCGCTCCGCGCGTACGAGATCACCCCGACCGGCGCGGTCATGAATGAGTTCCTCAAGGACTACCACGGGATCCTGAGCGGCGTTCCCAGCTTCGATCAGCGGACGCGTCAATCCGGCTACACGGGTCTGACGGAGCGCGAAGCCTCCGTGCTCGACACGCTGGTCAGGCTTCGCGCCGCCTCAGTCGATTTACTAGCGACGCACACTGCCCTGCCACGCGAGGAACTGCAGCGTATGATCGGGCGATTCGTCGAACTGGACTACGCGATCAGTTTGGAATCCAACGGGGAAACCGTCTATCGGGCTGTCGCGCGGTTGAGCGATCAGTAAGGGATTGACAAGCGAACCAATGGCACGCGGGTTACCTTTTGATTGTTCCAGCGTCTATCCGTCGCCACCCGTGTGATCGCCCAGGCATAGCTGTTCCTCTGACCTCAAGCACATGACGTCAACCGCATTGGTCGGCGCTCTACACGAGCTCGCTCCGTTGAGCAGTTCAACGCAGGGAGACGTGCACCGCGACGGCGCGACGACGGGGGATCGAGTTATTCCTCACGAGTCGTTTTGCTACCTGGAGCACGCGCCGGTCGGGATCGTCGTCGTGCACGGCGACGACCACACCGTAGTCTACGCGAATGCCTCGTTCCGCCACTCGAGCGGATTGACTGATGGTGCCATCCTTGGGCGAGCCATCGCAGAGGTGCTGCAGGATCCCGCAGAAGATGTGTTGCATGACGCTCCAATGGCTGAACTCGTCGCTCTTCTGGACCGTGTGCGGGGTGAGCAGACAAAGCCAGTTGATGTAAACGCCAGCGCGAGCGCAAACACCAGCGCGCATGTAGTCGCTAAGACTGGGGACCACGGGCTTGGGAGGTGCATGATCTGGCCCGTTCAAGGGGATGGGGCCTGGACTGACCAAATTGTTGTTGAGTTGTCGCCCGCGCCGGGAGACGCGTCCTCGCTCGTCCGTCAGCGGGAAATCGCCGGGCGCATGTTGTTGAGCGCGCTGCGCGAGCAGGAGCTCTCGGACGACAACGTGCGGCTGTACGGAATGGCGAACGACGCACGCGGCGTGGCGGAAGAAGCGCGATTGCACGCCGAAAGACAGCGGGTGCGTGCGGAGCGGGCACAACACGAAGCCGAAGCGGCGAACTCGGTCAAGGCACAGTTCCTGGCGAACATGAGCCACGAGCTGCGTACACCTCTGAATGCCATCGGCGGTTATGCCCAGCTCATGGAAATGGGGCTGAGAGGGCCCGTCACCGCGGAGCAGGTCCAGGATTTGGGACGTATCCAGCGGAGCCAGGTACACCTGCTCGGACTCATCAACTCGATCCTTAACTACGCGAAGCTCGAGGCCGGCCACGTTGTGTACGCAACGCAGGACGTCGCGCTCGATGAGTTAGTGGTCGATGTGGAATCGCTGGTGGATCCGCAACTTCGCGCCAAGGGTCTGCAGTACCACTATGCGCACCGCCTTGAACTCGCCGATGCGACGCGCAGAATCCCGGTGCGAGTGAAGGCCGACGCCGAAAAGCTGCGGCAGATCCTGGTGAACCTGCTCACGAACGCGATCAAGTTCACCGCTTCTGGTGGCCATATTACCGTGGCGTGCCAGACTGTGGACGGGACAGCGCTGGTGAGCGTCAGCGATACCGGCCGCGGCATACCATCCGACCAGCTCCAGACCATCTTCGATCCATTCGTTCAGATCGGGCGCCGCCTCAGCTCATTGGATACGGGTGTGGGCCTTGGCCTCGCGATTAGTCGGGACCTGGCAGTTGGAATGGGTGGCGATCTGCGCGTGGAGAGCGTCGAAGGCGATGGCTCAACGTTCACACTCATTCTGCCGCTGGCGGGCTGATCATCCACGTGCGCGGCACGGCGCGTACATCGTCCGGCAAAACCACGTGCTTGACCGGCCCCTGTCCATCGCATCACTGCCCCCTACTTGTTGCGAATCTTGGCGCCTCCGTCTGGCGGTACCGTCCAGCTCCCGCCCAGCGCCCTGAATAGCTGCACCGTCGCGGCGAGATACTGCTGCTCGGCCTGAATCAGGCTCAGCTGCGCGGTGAACAGGCTCCGCTGCGCATCCAGCACTTCCAGATAGCTGGAGACGCCGCTCGCGTAGCGCCGCTCGGCGATTGACGCGGCGGTCGCTAGCGCGCGCGCCCGTGTCTCCTGCGCTACCATCTGATCGCGATTCAGTCGTACGCCGGCGAGTGCGTCGCTCGCCTCGCGCAGCGCGGACAGGACTGTCTGCTCGTACTGCGCCCTCGCCTCGTCAGCACGGGCCTGCGCAGCGCGCTCCGCGTTCCGCAGTCGGCCGCCGTTGAAGATGGGCACTGACAGTCCGGCCTGCAGCGAGTACACCTCGCCCATCGGAGTGAACAACGTGCCGATGGTGGGCCGTTGCGCACCGTACGCGCCTGTGACTGTCACCGCCGGAAGCCTGTTCGCCACCGCCACGCCGATGCGCGCCATAGCGGCCTGAAGATCGCGCTCGGCGCGCATCACGTCCGGACGCCGCGTGATCAGATCACCGGGGAGCGAATCGGGGACGGTCACCGACTGGATCACATCTGCGAGCGGCAAGCCGCGCGTGATGTCGCCCGCGGGCTGGCCCATCAGCAGCGACAGCGCGTTCTCCTGCTGAGCGCGCTGCAGCGCGAACTGCGCGACGCGCGCGGCCGGATCGGCAACCTCCGCCTCGAACTGGCGAACGTCGAGCTCGGAGATCAGCCCCTGACCGAAGCGCCGACGCGCGAGCTCGAGCGTGGATTCCCGCGATGCGCGCGTCGACTCGGCGATGAGCAGGTTCTCGTCCGAGGCGCGTAGCTGCAGATATGTGGTGGCGATGTCACTCACGAGGGTGAGCGTGGTCGCGCGCGTATCCTCTTCACGCCCCAGCAGATCGAAGTTTGCGGCCTGTCGCTGTCGGCGGTTGCGTCCCCAGAAATCCAGCTCCCACGACAGGTCAGCCGTCGCGCGTATGGCGTTGTACTGCACCGGAGCGAACGCGCCGAACGCCGCCCTGTTCGTGCTCGCCCCGCCGTTCGCCGAGATCTGCGGGAAGAGCGCCGCGCCCGCGACGCCGCGCTCGGCGCGGTACTCGCGAATCCGTGCGCGAGCGGTCTGCAGATCGCGGTTGTTCACCAGCGCTGTCTGCACGAGCGCGACCAGTGTGGAGTCGCGGACGATGGACAGCCACGCGAGATCCTGCGTGGCCTGCACGTGGAGCGGAGTCGCCGTCCACAGCGATCGTGCGGCGGAGTCGGGACGATCGGACACGCGCGCGACCGCGAGTGAATCCAGAAAGGCGCGCGCGTTCTGCGGCATCGCGCGCGCAGCTCTGGTGGACACGGGCGGCGACATGGGAGTGACATCCGTGGACGGGCCGACGGCGCATCCCGCCGCCGCCAACGCGGCTGTCAACCACGCCGTCGCCAGCGAGGCGCCGCGGCGAGCTGGCCTTACCGCCGGCCTCGCTGATGTGCTCATGTTGCCTCCGGGAGCGCGCGGTCCGCTGCCGGAGCCCCTCCCGCCGCTGGAACATGCGCGTCCGGAGTGGTGCCGTGCGCGGCGGCCGCAGTGCGGCGGTCGCTCAGGCCACGGATCACCGCGAAGAAGAGCGGGATGAAGAACACCCCGACGGTGGTGGCCGTGAGCATACCAGCAAAGACGCCGGTGCCGAGCGAGTGACGGCTGCCCGCGCCTGCACCGCCCGCGATCATCAGTGGGGCCACGCCCAGGATGAAGGCAAACGACGTCATCAGGATCGGGCGGAATCGCTCACGCGCGGCCTGCACAGCCGCATCCCGGACCGGCATCCCGCGCTCGCGCAACTCGGTCGCGAACTGGACGATGAGGATCGCGTTCTTCGCGGCGAGTCCGATGACGGCGATCAGTCCAACCTGGAAGTACACATCGCTCGGCATGCGCCGGAGCCAGACGCCGAGGAAGGCGCCCAGGATTCCGAAGGGAATGCCGAGCAGCACGGCGAAGGGGATGGACCAGCTCTCGTACTGCGCGGCAAGCACCAGGAAGACGAGAATGAGCCCGAGCGCGAGGACCAGCGCACTCTGGCCGGCAGACGCGCGCTCCTGGAATGACTGGCCGCTGTAGGCGTACCCGATTCCCTGCGCCGCATACTTGTCGGCCACCAGCTTCTCCACCGCATTGAGCCCCTCGCCCGAGCTGTGGCCCGGTGCGCTGCTCGCGG
>JBPCQO010000185.1:0-12489 GCA_050998035.1 Gemmatimonadaceae bacterium
AGAAGAAACTGAGAGACGTTGTCCAACTTGACGGGGTTGCAGGGATACCGTAATTTAGAAGGCTAGCCCTGATTCGGAAACGCTTTCGCTTCAACGAGTTAACCAGTCCGCCATGCCCAATATCGCATCAGCGAAGAAGAATATGCGGAAGTCACGCGCCGCGCAGGTCCGCAATCGCGCCCAGCGTTCCGCGCTCCGCACTGCTCTCAAGAAGGCCAAAGGGGACGGTGCGTCCACTGAAGCCGTCGCCACAGCCGTCACGCTCCTCGACCGCGCAGCGCGCAAGGGGCTCGTTCACAAGAACGCGGCCGCCCGCCGCAAGAGCCGTCTCGCCAAGCAGACAAAGGCTGCCGCGTAATAGCACCCGCGATCGAGCATTGAGTTAGTTGAGTCAGCCAAACGGCGACCCTCACCGGTCGCCGTTTTTGTGCTGCACTCGAGCGTGCCATATCGCGCCAGATAGCCCAAGCGCAGCTCAGAAGGTCGACAGCTCTCCGCCGCAGCGCTCGCAGTACCACTCGGTCGCGTAATTCATCACGCCACACTCGGGGCACTTTAGTGTCTTTTCGCTCTCTCGCCGAGTGTCGCCCATCGGCGGCGGAATGGGACGCGGCGGAGATGCGTTAGACGACGCACGGCTCGCAGACGCAGAAATTGCGGCCGCGGCGCTCGCCTGAGTTTCCGCTGGCGTGGTCTGCATTACCGGCGTCGCTTGCCTCGCGGCCGAACGCTCATCAACCTCGGGAACTTCGGGAACGCCGTCGCCTTGCGGCGCGGCTTCGTTTTCGGCACCTGCGCCTTGCTTCGCGGGCCATTCCGCCACAAAGTCGCTGATCGGCGGGTCTTGCTCACTACCGCTCGCCCCGGCCGCGTGCGCTTGGCCCTGCTGTGTGTCCGAAGATGTGCCCGCGTCACTCCCGGATTGCTCAACCGATTGGTCGCTGTCCAACACGCTGCGTTGATCGCCGGCCGAGATCTGCGGCGTGTTCCGAGTCAGTGCCAGGATTCGCTGCAGCTCCAACACCTCGGCTTCCAGCCCGCGCCGCTGCTCCGCAATCTCGCCCAGCTCGCGGTCTGCCGTACCGCGCAGCCGATCCCACTCCTCGGGCCCGTACTCACCGACCGCCGCTCGGAGCTCTGCTTCGTGCCGAGCATCGGTCCGCTCGGCCTCGCGCGCACGTAGCGCGTTGAGCCGCGACGTCAGCGATTCAATGGTGCCGGCAAGCTGGTCGCCGCGCTCCGCCAATCGCTCGGTGACCCGCTCCAGCCGCAGCGAATAATCCGTGTGAACTCGATCGTAGACATGCCGCGGTGTCGAGCTCCTGCGTTCGTCCAACACCGAGAGCCAACCCTCGTAGCGCTGTCTCTCGTCGAGCAGCTCCTGAAGCGCCGTGATGGCGCCCGCGTCTGCAGCTGTCATGTCACTCAACCTCTTCTACTGCTTGAGAGTGTGTACCACCTCGCCGCCCACAATGGTGTGGATCGCGCGTCCGGTCAGCGTTGCTCCCCGATACGGAGTGTTCCGCCCCTTGGAGAGAAATTCGGCCGGATCCACGATCCACACACGCGCTGGGTCGAACACCGTCACGTCCGCCGGCGAGCCCGCTTTCAAAGTACCGCCCGGTAAATGAAACAGTCGCGCCGGCGCGCAAGACATCCGATCCACAAGCGTGCGAAAATCAACAATACCCGTAACCACAAGACTGGTCACCACCACCGCGAGTGCAGTCTCGAGTCCGATGATTCCGTTGGGCGCGTTCGCGAACTCGCGCTCTTTCTCATCGTAATGATGTGGCGCGTGATCGGTCGCGACAAGGTCAATAGTTCCGTCACGCACCGCCTCCCGAAGCGCTTCGACATCCTCGCTAGTACGCAGCGGCGGATTCATCTTGGCGTTGGTGTTGTATCCCTCCACCGCCTCTTCGGTTAGCGACAGGTGGTGTGGGCAAACCTCCGCTGAAACGCCGATGCCGCGCTCCTTTCCCCAACGGATCAGCTCGACGGAGCCCTTGGTGCTCATGTGCGCGAGATGCACGTGCCCGCGAGTGCGGCGCGCCAGCAGGATGTCGCGGATGACCATGATCTCCTCCGCCTCGCTTGGAATACCCTTAAGTCCGAGACGCGCAGAGACGACCCCCTCGTTCATCGCTCCGCCAGCGGCGAGCGTCGGCTCCTCACAGTGATCTATCACCGGAATGTCAAACGTGCGCGCATACTCCAACGCGGAACGCATAAGCTGCGCGGACACGACCGGCTTCCCGTCGTCGCTCACCGCAACGGCGCCGGCGTCCACCATCTCACCGAACTCCGCCAGTGCTGCGCCGTTCTGGCCCACGGAAATCGCACCGATCGGGTACACCCGCGCCGCACCCGCGCGGAGCCCCTGCCGCACAACGTAACCGACGGCCGCTGGATTATCCGTAACAGGATCGGTGTTCGGCATCGCGCAGACTGCTGTGAAGCCGCCCGCCGCGGCCGCTCTCGCGCCACTCGCAATTGTTTCGACGTCAGATCGCCCGGGCTCGCGCAGATGACAGTGCACGTCGATGAAGCCCGGCGTTACAATCATTCCACCGCAGTCCACCACGCGCGCGTCATCAGCGCGACCGATGTCGCGACCGATTGCGGTGACGAGTCCATCCCGCAAAAGAACATCGCAAATCTCATCAATCCCCTGCGACGGATCGACAACCCGGCCGGCGGTGAGCAGGATCGGTTGCATCACGCCGCCGCGCCCGTCTTGGCGGCTTCGGCCAGTTCCGGCTTGCCGCCGGAAAGCAGATACAGCACCGCCATACGTACAGCCACGCCGTTGGTTACCTGGTTGAGGATCACGCTGTGCGGGCCGTCCGCCACATCGGAATCGATCTCCACACCGCGATTCATTGGCCCGGGATGAAGTATCACGATGTCGTGCGGCGCACGGTCCAACCGCTCACGCGTCACACCGAACACACGGTTGTACTCACGCAAGGACGGAATGTATCCGGCCGACATCCGCTCCAGCTGCAACCGCAACACGTTCAGAGCGTCGGCCCATTCTATCGCGGCTTCAATGCGTGAAAACACGGTGACGCCCATCTCATCGATCGCGTACGGGAGGAGCGACCGGGGCCCGCACACCGCGACTTCGGCGCCCAGCTTTTGTAACCCCCAGATGTTGGATCGTGCAACGCGCGAGTGCAGCACGTCGCCACAGATGCAGACCTTGAGCCCGTTCAGATCACCGAACTTGTCGCGCAACGTGAGCAGGTCGAGCAGTCCCTGCGTCGGGTGCTCATGCATTCCGTCGCCGGCATTGATCACGTTCGACTCGATGCGCTCGGCGAGAAACGCAGCCGCACCGGAGGCCGGGTGACGAATCACCACCATATCGATGCGCATCGCTTCGAGATTGCGCGCGGTATCGACCAGCGTCTCACCTTTGGCCACGCTGGAGCCGCCGGCCGCAACGTTCACGGTGTCGGCCGAGAGGCGCTTCTCGGCGAATTCAAAGGAGATGCGCGTCCGCGTCGAGTTTTCAAAGAAGAGATTGACGACGGTGGAACCGCGCAGCGTCGGCACCTTCTTGATTGCGCGCTCGCTGATCTCTTTGAACGGCTCCGCCGTATCCAGAATCAAGCGGATCTGGTCCCCGCTGAGCGGCTCGAGTCCGAGAAGGTCTTTCCCGATCGACGCCGCCACGCTCATTCGCTTGTGGTCGAGACGAGTACAACAGCCGTGCGGCCGTCCACCTCTTCGACGAGCACATCAACTCGGTCGCCGCTGCGCACCTCGACGGTCTTCCCCACCACGTCCGGCTGGATGGGGAGCTCCCGTCCGCCGCGATCAATCAGTGCGGCGAGCCGGATTCGCCCCGGCCGGCCGAAATCAGCCAGCTCATCCAGCGCCGCTCGAATGGTTCGACCGGTGTAGAGCACGTCATCGACGATGACGACGTTGGCGCCTTCAATGCTACCGGGGAGCCTCGTTGCGCCGACAACCGGGCGCGGGCCGACGGTCTGCAGGTCGTCGCGATAAAGCGTGATGTCCAAGGCGCCGAGTGGGACGATAACGTTGTCGCTCGCCTGTATCAGCTTCACTATGCGCTCGGCCAACTGTACGCCGCGGCGCTGAATCCCAACTATAAAGAGGTTGTCCGTCCCTCCGTTGGATTCGACTATTTCGTCCGCCACTCGGCGCAGGGTACGCTCGACAGCCTGGGTGTCGAGGATGGTCTCGCTATGCTCTGTCATTTCGGCTCTAATATAACGTTCGGAATGTTGCCCCTTCGTCGTAGTGCTTCGCAGAGTCTAGCGAATCGTGATGCCTGCCCGCTTCTCGACCACCTTCACTGCCTCGACATGGTCAGCCTCCTCGCCCAGATCGAGCCGCGCCTCGTGGAACAGTCGCGCGGTAAGCTCCAGGATTTCGGCCGGCGTTCGGGTGTCTCGCGCCATTGACGCGGCGATTCCCGCATCCTTGTCCAACAGCGCCAGCCGGAATGTCCGCGGGAACGATCTCGTTAGGACACGCTCCGGGAACAGATTCATTGACGTATTCGAGCGTCCGCTTGACGCGTTGATCACTTCCAGCGCCACCGTCGCATCCACTCCCATCTTGGCCAGCATCGCGAGTCCTTCGGCTGTGGACCATATGTGAACGGCGAGCAGGGCGTTATTCACCGCCTTCACGGCGTCGCCAGAGCCAAGCGGACCACACAGGACTATCTTGGCCGCAAATGCATTCAGTACCGGCCGCACGCTATCCACCACCGCGGCATCACCGCCGCACATCACCGTGAGCGCGCCAGCTTCGGCACCAGCCACTCCACCGCTCACCGGTGCGTCAATGAAGCGAATCTCGCGCACAGCGAGCCGCGCGGCGATGCTCCGCGATGTGGCGGGATCGCCCGAGGTGCAATCGACCACAACGCTCCCGGCCGCGAGCGCGTCGGCGGCGCCATCGGTCCCGAACAGGACCGTCTCAACTTCAGCGGATGTCGGGAGGCACGTCATGAACACCGACGCTGTCTTCGCGGCCTCATGCGGCGTGTTGGCCACGTGGGCGGAATGGGCGTCAGCGAACGACTTCGATTTCGATGCTGTCCTGTTCCAGACGGTGAGCTTGGTAGCGCGAGACAGATGCGCCGCCATCGGAGTACCGATCGCGCCGAGTCCAAGGAATGATACGTTGGGGAGGGTCATGCGATCGCCGGGCGTTGATTACATAGCATGCGACCAAGTTAGCGCGCTCCGCCAGCCCCGCGGCAGTGACCAGTGATCAGTCGGCGGCGGTGGCGAATAGATCGGGCGTCGTGAGTGCCTCGGAATATCCCTGCGGGATCCCCACGTCGATGAAGCGACCAGACAGGACGCGTCCAATCAGCCGTCCGCGCGCGAGCAACGCCTGCAATACCGGTATGTCGTCCAGCTCGGCTCCCGCGGCAAGGCTCCGCTCCGCGGCATCGATCATACCGAACACTTCGTCCGTGAACACATATCTACCCACGCCAGTCATGGCCGATGCCGCGCCCAGCGTGTCGAAGGTGGCCTCGTGTGCACCCTTGTCGGGGACGCGCTCGATCCTGAACAGGTCGCCCTCGCGCTGGCCCGGATAGATCGGTGTTGGTCCGCGGCGCGCAGCATCGCTCGCAGTTATTTCCGTCACGCCGACCACGTGCTGTCCAGTCGTCCCGAACGCCGAAATGACCTGCGCAACGGCGGGCTCCGTTCCGATAAACAGGTTATCTGGCAGTGCCACGGCGAACGGCTCGCGAGCCGTAAAAATGGCACCGCACCTGATCGCATCGGCCAATCCGTGCGGCTCCTGCTGGACCGCGAATTCGATGCTTCGCGGCATGCCGGCGCGGCCGGCGAGCGGCGCGGCAAAGTCGACGATAGCCCGTTTTTGTGGTGACACCACGATCAGCACGGAAGTGATGCCGCTACGTGCGCATTCGCCCAGCACGTGTTGCAGGATTGGCGTTCCACCCACCGGCAGGAGTTCCTTGGGTGCCCCGTGGGTCAGAGGCAGCATGCGCGTTCCCCGCCCTCCGCATGGCACAATTACGCGTGCAACAGTGCTCACTGACGCTGCCGTCGTTGAGGCCTCGGCACGCCGTCAGGCTACACTTGCGCGCTGCTCACCTAAGAGCGGCCGCTCGATCCCGGCGCGAGCGCCAGCGTTGGCCGCTATGAGCTGCCTGTAAGCCAAGCCAACGGGACGCAGCTGCCGGTTCAGGTCGAACAGCCCCACTGGATGAACGTCGTTGCGCTCCACGCGTAGTGCATGCTGCCAGTCGATCTGATCTGTAAGTGAGTACCAGGTGAAGCCCATCACCGGAATCCCGGAGCGCCGCAGCGCGCTGACGTCATCCCACTGCTCGCGCAGCCAGTCCACAGCGAAGCGGCTCACGCGATTGGTTTCGCAGTGGAACAGCGGAACGCGATATCGGTTGTAGTAATCCGCGGCGAGCTGGCGGAAGCCAACCCCCCGACGCCGATTCAAGCGCTGCCGCCCAGACGCGGCGACGCGGTGCTCGCACGTTGGATAGTAGTCCAAGCCGAGCCAGCGCTGTCCAACGCCCCGCCGCTCCCGGAAGAAGCTGAGGTCGTTGGACGTCACGCCGTGCTCGTTGAGGAACGCGGCCATCCCGGGCGCAAGCTCATGGCCCATCGTCAGGTCGAGCGATAGATGCTTGAGCGCGTTGAGGTGATCGGCACCACGCTGCGCCGCCCTTCCTTCGGGCGCGAAGTGCTCAATCGACTCTCCCTGCACGATGATCGCATCCGGCCGCTCCGCGAGGATGGCTTCAACGGCGAGCTCGTTGGCCATGCACAGATTGCGGAGCGCTGTCACGAACGCGCGTTCGCTTTCCAGGCATTCGTTCCACCAGCCGCGAAGCGCTGAAAAGCTGGCGCAAACGAAGATCTCGTGCACCGGAGTAAAGTACCGGACCCACGGGTAACGTCGCGCGAATGCGCCTGCGTACTGGGCGAATAACACCGGGAAGGCCGCGTCCTGAAAGCCACCCAACCAGGACGGAACACCAAAGTGGCACAGGTCCGCGATCACTTCTATTCCGAGCGACCGCAGTCGGTGCATCTGATCGTCACAGGTGGACCAGTCGAACCGGTTCGGCGCGGGATGGGTGCGGTAGTATGCAGGGCCGTAGCGCAGCGCCTTTATTCCCATCTCTCGCACGAGGGCGAAATCTTCTTCCCATCGTGCGTAGTGGCCACACTTATCCATCTGATCGATGCGACTTCCGGACCGGAGTGTGGGATAACTATTCTCGATCCCAGTCGCAAACATAAACTCAGCGTGCATTCAATGTCTTGGGTAGTTATCGCACAAAGACGATAATGCGTGCCCAAGGTTACACCACACCCGAGTTACAGCCGTTTGTTAGTCGTGTGAACTATCCACGTGCGTTCCTGCCGCCGCCGCTGTGAGCCACGTCCGCGCAACCAATCCGAATTCTGCCTTGTACTTGGAAGGCAGCTCCTCGGCTGCGCGGCGCAGTCCCAGCACGTCACCGATTGCTATGGCGCATCCGCCCCACCCAGCCCCCGTGAGTCGGGCACCCCGAACACCCTCGATGCGCATGGCGTGCTCCACAAACCAATCCAGCTCGGGCGTCGAACACTGAAACAGTAGCCGTAGCGATTCGTGCGACTCCAGCAGCAGCTCGCCCGGAATGGTCCCGCTTGTCTTCAACGCAGCGACTGCGCGCTCCACCCGTCGGGTCTCCTCGGACACGTGCAGTGCCCGTCGCCCGAGTGGGTCCGGAAGTTGAGCGGCGACGATCTGTTCGGGTGTCGCTGAGGCAAGGTTCGGAAGCGACGGATTGGTCACGCGGAGCAGTCGGAGCGCCTCGTCGCACTCGGCGCGACGCTGCTCGAACGCTGACGCACGCAGCGAGCGCGGGACGGCGGTGTCGAAGATCAACACTGCTTCTGTAAACGGCACCTGCTCAGTGTCACCCGTGTCGCACCATATGTGCAGGGCGTGGCCTGATTGTCCCAATGCGGAAGCGAACTGATCCATGATACCGCACGGCACGCCCACGAACTGCGTCTCCGCTCGCCACGCGGCGCGTGCGCGGAGCTTTGCATCCATGTTACTGCCCGCCAGTGCGCATAGCGCGGTCGCGGTCGCGACCTCGAGTGCCGCCGATGAGCTGAGCCCCGCGCCCTGCGGCACATCGCTCACTACCGCGATTTCGAACTGCGGGAGCTGCACGCCGTCCGCGTTTAGCGCGTCGGCAACGCCGGCGACGTAGTCCCACCAGTGGCCCGCACGCAGGGGATGCCGCGCGTCGAACTCGCCTAGCAACGGCTCGTTTGCCGAAGCCGCCCCGCTGAGTACGTCCCCCTTGCCACTTGCCGCGCGGGCCGCTACCCAGGTACGGCGCTCGATGGCCATTGGCAGCACCTGGCCGCCGTTATAGTCGACGTGCTCGCCAATGAGATTGACGCGTCCGGCCGACGATGCGATCACATCGGGCTCGCCTCCGAAAGCGGAGGTGAAGAAAGTCGATGCTTCATCGTAGTTCACGGCCGGTTACCGCGCCCGCTGCGTGCCCGCACTGCGGTCAACGCGCGGCGCATCTGTCGCGCGTACAAATGGCAGGGGAGAGCTAATGAAGCGAAGCACGTGAACGCGTCGCTCAGCAGAGCGACTGCTCAGCGCGCAGCAGCACGTTGGGATCCGCCTCAGGATAGCGCAGCTTTAGCCTCTTCATGGTTCGCGCGACCGTGCCCGCAATCAGGTAGTCGCGGACTGGCTTATTGTCCGAGGGAACGACGTACCACGGCGCTTCCGGCATGGAACATCGAGTGAGCATGTCGCAATATGCTTCCGTGTAAGCATCCCATAGCTTGCGTTCGTCCACATCCCCCTCGCGGAACTTCCAGTTCTTCTTCGGCTCCTCAACGCGCTTGAGCAATCGTTTGCGCTGCTCGGCGCGCGAGATCTGCAGGAAGAACTTGAGCACGATCACATTGTTTTGGACAAGCATGCGCTCGAAGTCGTTGATCTGGTCGTAGCGCGAATTGATGATGGGTTTCGCAACCGTTCCGTGCACGCGCGGAACGATCACGTCCTCGTACTGCGATCGATTGAAGATGCCGACCATGCCGCGCCCTGGCACCGCGCAGTGTATGCGCCACAGGAAGTCGTGACGGCGCTCCACCGGCGACGGTTCCTTGAACGACGTAACGACGCACCCCTGCGGGTTGAAAGCGCCAAATACCTTGCGGATCGTTCCGTCCTTCCCGGACGCGTCTCGCCCCTGCAGAACGATCAGAAGCGCGTAGCGCCCGTCCGCGTACAGTTTGTTCTGAAGCAACGCGAGCGCGTCTACCCGCTTGCTGAACTTGGATGCCAGCTTGTCACCGCTGGGGGCGTCATCTGTAGTGGCGTCCTCGTCTCGCAGACGAGGTGGTGTCTCAGGATCTACGGGGCAAAGGCGCATGGCCTAAATTACGTCATCCGACCGCGGGAACGTGAGTACCTGCCGCGCGACTGGACGTAACAACGGGCGCCTACAGGGCGCCCGTTGTCGTAAAGAGCTTCCGTTATGCCGCTGATCCTTAGCGGTGGGCGGCAGGCGAACCACTATCTTCTACTCGTCGCCCTCTTCAGCCTCAAGATTGATAGAGGACTCCGCCAGCTCCGTCAGCAGCTCGTCGGTGTCCTCCTCCTCGTCCAGCGTCTGCTGCAGGAGTGCTTCATGGTCATCATAGCCCAGCAGGCGGGCCCAGGTACGCACGGTGCCGTAGCCGGCCATTTCGTAGTGCTCCACGTGCTGCGCGGCTGCGATCAGGCCAGCATCAAGCACCTCTGGATCGGGCTTCTCAGAAATCAGCTCAGCACCTTCCTTGAGGACCCCTTCCATCCCTACACATTTCTTGCCGGTCGGCTTTTCGCCAAGTTGCTTGCAGATTCGCTCCAGACGCTTCACGTGCTGCTTGGTCTGGCGCTCGTGCACCGTGAACGCCTTCTTCAGCTCACGGTGATTGGCCGCTTTGATCATCTTCGGAAGTGCCTTCAGAATCTGCTGCTCAGCGCTGTATAGATCCTTCAGCTCTGATACGTATAGATCTTCGAGGGTCTCTAGCTCCACTCTCTACTCCGTTTGCAGGGTTTTTAGCTTCTTCGGTGTACAGACATGTTCGGTGCAAAGGGGGTGCCTAACTCCCCGCAGACTCGCCGCAGACGCGCCCGAGAATTAGGAGCGGTGCGAAACAGGTGCATTGATCAATTCCACCAGTAAGGCGTCTGGAAGCGTTGACCATTCTTTGGGATAGCTCCAGATGCGGCGAACGGCCTGCTCGCAGCTGGCAATCAGGCATGCTGTCTTCTGCTCAACAGCATCCTCAGAGCTTTCCCGAACCAGCCACCTGCGTCCACTGAAATCCCTGACCTGCCGCTCGTTTGCCACACCAGATCCGCGAAGCATGTGCGTGTCATGATGCACAATTCGGTCCCGCTACACGACCGGCGAACTGTACTGGAATATTGTGCCGCCACATTTGGCCTGCTCCGGCGCTAACTTGATCAAGCGGCAGTTGTCCGCGAGATGGTGCGCACGCCGCGAGGACGGCGGACGCGATCGTCACAATTGTGTCCTCGACCAGGAGCCTGAACAATGACCGACTGCGTGTGCCTGCATCTTCTTCCGCGCGTCGCTGCGGCCGTAACCGTGGACTCCCTGCGCCGTGACATCGCCTTACCCTTGGGTTACAGCGTGAGCGGGATCGAGCCGGGGGTGAGTCGCAAGAGTTCGACTGCAGTTCCTCTGGTGCTACTCACCGTCAGTGTCGATGGCCCCGACACCACAGACAGATCTGACAGCACGGAACAGCAGGATACAGCGGCGCAAATTGCGGAGTTGGAAGCTGCTGTAATGGCAGCGGCGACATCAGCTTACCGCCGGACGCTCCCGACGAGCGCGGACATTCCGATCTACATAAAGCACAGTCGCGGCTTTGCCATCTCACGCCACGGGCTAGACGCGCTGCGGAAGGCCGGTCTGCCCGACACGTTCATGAACGAGTTTGCTGCTGATGCATCGGATTCGAAGCCATTCCTCCTGGATGACCACCTCTGGTTCAGCGATTCCGTGCGCGCAGGTCTGATCACGCGCGACGAGCCGACCAAGGCAGACTGGCGCGACATCCAACGGTCGCTCGAGGCCGCCGAGTCGGCGATGGCGCGTTTAACGCGCAAGCGCGTCGAGCGGAGCTACTAGCAGTATCAGTCCTTGCAGCCCCGCCGGAGCCGGCGGCAAGTGACGCGAAGCGCGGCTAGCGCGTGCTCGCTGGCGGCGCAACGGTGAACGTTTCATCGACAAGCTGCCTTGCTGGGCGCCCCTGCACGTGGCTCGGTGCGAAGCGCATACGAGACAATACGTCGCAGACGGACCGGACGAATAGCGGATTGGCCACGCCCCGTAGCCGGAACGTATCCACGTCCGGCCGTCCCGCGCTATCGATGACGAACCGCGCTGGAACCTCACCGGTCACGCGCGCTCCGATCGCACTCTGCGGGTAAGCGGGGACTGGGCTCCCCGTCTGCAGGGGGGGTTGTACAATCCTTTCCAGGTTAGTTCCCGCGGGATAGGCACTGTACTCGATGGGGCGCATCGCACTCGCCTGAGAACACCGCTCGGCCGCTGACATCGCGACGTTGCCGGCCTGCACCGCTGGCGCGGCGCGGCTTTCCCTTGCAGATGATGACGGAGAACGGCTTGTCCGCAGCCGACTGAGAGAATCCGTCGCGGTAGCAGCGCGGCGCATCGAGCTGGCGAGCTGCTCTAAAGTCGACGTTGGAATGTCATACTCGTACATCGTCAGATTCTGCGGGCCGACGTCGATGGCTACCACGTCGCGCACCCGGCCGCCGCTTTCCACGCGCTGGTACAGCAGGATGTCGCTCAGATGGCCGAACTCGTGGCGTTCGTGCGCGGCCGAGCCGCCCTTGGTGTGCGCAGCAGCATCAGTTTCGGCGGCCCAGTGGCGCGCGTTGTCGCTACTCGACTGCGCGACGAGTGGATACTTGCCGCCGAGAACCTTGACTGAGACGACGTCCGAATCCGTCGCGGACACCTCGATCGCCCGAGCGTCGCCAGCGGCGACCTGATCGACTTTGACGTAGCGCGCCTGCGCAGACGCGGCTGACGGCGACACAATGGAATTCGACACGAGCAACGCGGAGACTAGCACGAGCCCGGGCCAGCGGCCCCGGTGAATCTGCGGAATCGTTCGCAACGGACAGAGAGGGATTCGAACCCTTGATACGCTTGCACGTATACACGCTTTCCAGGCGTGCGCCTTCAACCACTCGGCCACCTGTCCAAAATCAAACACCCAGTTAATCCGACAACTGCAACACCGTTGGCCATCGAAGCACAAGAAAAAACCGCCGTCACTGCGTGACAGCGGCGCCAGCCAGCGGACAGGGAGAGATTCGAACTCTCGATACCCTTGCGGGTACGCCGGT
>JBPCQO010000009.1:0-3080 GCA_050998035.1 Gemmatimonadaceae bacterium
CTCTGAAGCTCTGCCGGTGAGTTAATTGCGCGCGCAGGAGCAGGATACAGTACGTCGGTGATCACATCTCCCCCGCCCAGTTTAGAGTATGCGGGGCTGAGGCCGACAACATCCGTGACGAGCACACCGCGGGACGGCATCCCGGGCGGACGCTGACCGTCCGGTGGGAGCGCCGTGAGCGTGACGCCCAGCTTTGGGCCGGTGGAAACACCACCGCCGCGATTCATGTTGATCGGTGTGGCCACGGCTTGAGCCGGCGGCGCTGGCATCTCGGCGAGCTTGACGTCGAAGCTCATCTTCTTACCGTAGCGCATCACATCCAGCTTTACGGTCTCACCCGGCGCATGGTTGCGGACGACCCGCTGCAGCGCGCTCTGGCGATCCGTGGGCTGGCCGTCTGCCGCGACGATGATGTCGCCGGCCTGTACTCCGGCACGGCGCGCCGGGTTATCTGGTGTGTCGGGATTGAAGCCCTGAATCGCCACGCCGGCGACAGTCTTGAGGCCGGCTACCGCTGCGGCGTCGGCATCCACTGGACCGATCACCACGCCCAGGATTCCGACCCTCACGTGGCCGTGCGCGATGATGTCGTCCATCACCTTTTTGGCCAGCGTGATCGGGACCGCGAAGCCATAGCCGGCGTTGTAACCCGTTGGGCTGGCGATGGCGTTATTGATGCCGATCACCTCACCGCGGGTGTTGACGAGCGGACCGCCCGAGTTGCCCGGATTGATGGCAGCGTCGGTCTGGAGTAGATCGGAGATGGCATAGCGATCATTGCCGAGCAGACCGGGGAGACTGCGTCCCTTGGCGCTGATGATTCCGGCGGTGACGGTGAAGTCGAGTACGCCGAGCGGGTTACCGATGGCGAGCACCCATTCACCGACCCGCGCCTTGGCGTCGTCGCCGAGTGGAATGGTGGGGAAGTCGTTGCCATCGATCTTGAGGACGGCGACGTCTGTTGTGGGATCGTGGCCAATCACCTTGGCGGTGAAGACCCGGCCGTCCATAAGCTTGACCTGGATCTTGTCAGCCACGGTAGCGTGGTCCATCCCCGTGACGACGTGATTGTTGGTAAGGATGTAGCCGTCCTTGGTAACGATGAAGCCGGAACCGCTCGCTTCCTGAACCGCTGGCTGTTGTTGCTGCGGCGCACCAAAGTACTGTTCCATACCCGGCGGGATCATGCCCGGCGGAATCTGCATTCCTCGCGTGCGGGTGCTGCGAGTCCTGGTGTCGACCTGAATCGAGACGACTGCCGGGGTTGCGTGATCGGCTATGGCGACGAAGGCGTTGCTCGCGTCTATCATCGGGGCGACGTCAGACGCGGACGGCATCCCATGAGCGAACCCGAGCCGCGTCCAGTCCATACTGGACGCGAACAGGAGGCCGCCGATGAACGCGACGGCGACCGCTAAACCCCAGCGGGCGCGGGAAGAAATTGATGGCATGGCTCTACTGCGTTGTGGTGAAACAGACTATGAGGAGGGCTAATTCTCTCCCTGCTTGTTAGACCCCGCTAACCGCAAAGAGGTTGCGGCTCACATTTTACAGAAGATCACCGCAAGACCAGGACCGACGACGTTCATCCAGGGCGGCGGGCGATGAGTACGATCTCCTCGCCGGAGTTGGGTCGCCACGGTAGCAGAAGGTCAGTGAGCAACGCGCTCATGTGGGTGAGCAGCGGGACGGGAGCCGCCGGATCGAACGGGTGCGCGCCAGCCGCCAAGCGCGCACTGAATGCATGCTCACGTACTGCCTGCGGGAGAAGCGGTGGATCTGAGAGAATCTCGAAGCCGGCGTCCACTACAGCCGCCTCCAGCGCGCTCCGGTTGAAGATCACAAGGTGGCGAGGCGGGTCCAGGGCGAGCCAATCGCGGCCGAAGATGTGATGCCCCCGCGAACCGAGATTGGGCGTGGCAATCCATATCAGTCCCCCCGGGCGCAGCACGCCGAAACAGTGACGAAGTACCGCAACCGGTTCGGGGAGGTGCTCTATCACGTGATTGAGTGTGACAACACCGAACTTCTCTGGTGGAAACGTGTCCTCCCCAAGCACTCCAACCTGGGCATCGAGGCCGGCTGCCTTCGCCATTGCTACGGCGCTGGCGTCGGGATCGATCCCGGATGCCTTCCACCCAGCCCACTTCATCCGGTGAAGGAACCACCCGTTGCCACAGCCTACATCCAGCAGAGTGTCGTTCGGGCGACTCGGCACGCTTCTCACAAATCGGTCGGCTCGGGCGCGAGCTCCTGGAATTAGCAGCGCCAGCGCGGTCGCCAGTCGCGGTGCGCCCGGCTGCACGGCGTAGCCCAGCTGATTGTTGAGGTAACCATTCCGGAGCGCGTTGCGCAGCCGCCGCTTCCAACTGCGCGGCGCGAGTGACTCGTCCTGTCCCGGAACTCCGTGCGTGTAGTAGTCGCGATACGCCAGCGCGATGGTAGCTGCCGTGGGGCGCGGATCCAGGTACGCAGCCTCGCATTCATCGCACCGGTACAGCGTCCACTCACCGGGTGCACAACAAAAAACACGGTCTGTCAGATGTTGGTACAACGTGCGGCGCCGGCGAGAACCGCAGACCGGACATGTGCTAACCGACTCCAATCCGCCCGCGGGCCATGCATCCGCGCCGGACGTCTGGGCGGCGTCCGCACGCTGCGGCGAGGTCGGGTCGGTCGCGACGTCCATATAACCGTGCATTATAACGGCGCGGCGTCATGCACCGGTACGCCGAGCAGTGCGCAATGCGCCTGTGCCGGGTGCTTACACCAAAGCTTGCTCGCAGAGTAAAGAGAGGCCCTGAGCTCGTCGCCCAGGGCCTCTCTTTCTCTGGCACTACACCGTAGGGGCGACCGCCGGTCGCCCCTACAATGCTTTCGATCCTCGGGTGGTTCGGGCTAGAGCCCCGGCCGACTACCTCTTCGCGTCGTCCACGATCTCGAAATCATCTTCCTCGACGTTGTCGGCCGGCGCCTGCGCGCCGTGATCCGCCTCTGCCGAAGCGCCATCGCTACCGGGCTCGCCCGGCTGCGGGTTCTGGTTCTGCGCCTGATAGAACGCCTGACCAGCCTCGCTGTAC
>JBPCQO010000026.1:0-6746 GCA_050998035.1 Gemmatimonadaceae bacterium
CCACGTTCACGACGTCGCCATCCACGCGCACTCCGTACACCAGCCCAAGGTCGACGATGTTGAGCTGCAGGTCGGGATCCTTTACCCGGCGCAGCATGAGTTTCACCTGGTCCTCACTGACGATACCGCCGACCACACCCGCCTGAGCCGGCGCAGTGGTCGCAGCGCTGTCAGGCGCTGCCGTGGGGCCGCTTGGATTTGCTGGACTTGGACGACTTGCTGGACTGTCCAGATTTTCCACTGGCGCTGTGCGTGCTGCTGTGTTTGCTGCTACTTGCAGCTCTGGATCTTGCTGAACCCTTTCCATGTTTGGAAGATAACGACTTGGCGTGTCTTGCCCGGCCACGCGCACCGCGCGAGCGCGACCGCTCGGTATCATTCCACCCCACTTCCCGGTCAGCGCGGAAAGAAGCCGGCATCATCATCTCGCCCATCGGCATGTCTGTCACCGACAGCGAGGCGGCGTCGCTCAGGTCCGAGCGTACGTCTGCGATCACCTGCAGTGGGTGCAGTGCCCGTGCTGCATGGACCCGGTTGGTGAGCAGGATGACGAACATGCCGCGGTCGGGGTCTATCCACATGGACGTTCCCGTGTAGCCAGTGTGGCCGAACGCATTGTCACTGAGATAGTGGCCTGACCCGTAGCCGCCCGTAGGCGTATCCCACCCGAGTGCACGGTGGCCGGCCTCGCGGGTCGTGAACATCTTCACGGTGGACTCGGCCAGTATGCGCACGCCGTTGTATTCGCCGCCGTTCAGCATCATCTGCGCGAAGACTGAGAGATCGGTGGCGGTGGAGAAGATGCCAGCGTGCCCCGCGATGCCGCCCTGGGCGAACGCATTCTCGTCGTGCACCTCGCCCTGAATGGGATAGCCGCGCGGCGGTGCGACCTCGGTGGGGGCGATGCGCGACTTGAGTGAGTCGGGCGGGGTGTACAGCGTCTGGTACATCCCCAGTGGATGAAAGACGTAGTCGCCGAGGAATTCGTCCAGCGGCTGGGCAGACACCGCCTCGACGATCATCCCGAGGACATCGGCGCCCAGATCGGAGTACTCGTAATACTGGCCGGGGTGAAAGGACAGCGGCGTCGACAGGATGATGCGCTTGGCCTCGACCGGATCGTGCGTCAGGCGCCATATGTCGCGCCCGGCGGGGAGGCCGGAGCGATGCGTAAGCAACTGCCTCACCGTCACCAGGCCCTTCTCGCCACCAGTAAAATCGGGGAGGTAGCGGGAGACCGGAGCGTCCAGCGAGATGCGTCGCTGGTCGTACAGGAGCATGATCCCGGTGGTGGTACCGACTACCTTGCTGAGCGAGGCGATGTCGTAGATGGAGCTCGCAGGCTGGACTTCCGGACTATCAGGGGACCATGAGAGACGGCCGTACCCCTTCTGCAACACGCTCACCCCTTTGCGTCCAACGACCACCGCAGCGCCGGGATATCCGCCAGCTTCGATGCCTCGTTCAACTATTCGATTGACCTCATCCAACCTGTCCGCAGCCATACCGACCGAATTGGGCGACGTGGCGGCCGGAATGCCGCGCGGCGCGGGGTCGGCGCTGGATGTGAGTAGGCGGAGCGTCGAGTCGGCGACGGTGGGACGAAGGGCAGAAGCGGGGGCGGGGGCGGGGGCAATCGCTCCCATTGCGGCGAGAAAAACAGCGGCCAGCATCACGGTAGCACCAACTACGAGTGGGAAAAAACGGCAGCGAATTCAATCTGCCATATTTGACGACTCTGGCAACCCTTCAGTTACGGCGTGAGTCAAAGAATACAGCAACCTGCATGACGACGGATCAGATCACCGTACGACGGGCGATCGACGGCGATGAGCGCGCTCTCCGGCAGTTGTGGATGGAGAACGCGCCCCACATCGACGCGGTTGTGCTCCGTCTGTGCGGCGACCGCGATCTGGCCGCCGACATCGCGCAGGAAGTTTGGATTCAGATCTTTCGCGCACTGCCGAGCTATCGGGGTGACGCCCAGTTCAGTACATGGGCACACCGGATTGCGGTGAACCGGGCACTCAATGCCCTCCGCAAGGTACGTAGGCTGGCGCGCGTTGAGGTAGACGTGGAAGAGGAGACCGCCGTGGCAGCCGACAATCCGCAAGCGGACAGCGAGCGCAGCTTCATGGCTCAGTCTATAGACCAGGCCGTGCGCCAGCTCTCCCCCGGCGCGAGAACGGTGTTCCTCTTGCACGACGTGGAAGGGTACACGCACGAGGAAATAGCCGGCGAGCTGGGTATTACCACGGGCGGGTCGAAGTCACAACTGTTCAAGGCACGCGCCAAGCTCCGCCGGTTGCTAGCGCATTTTGCCGAAAGTTTCTCCACCGGTTCGGACCAACGGCATGGCACTCCCATCTAAGGAACTCTCTGAAGCGGCGCTCGACGCGCTAGTTGCGCGGGAGCAGACGCGCATCGTCGCGCCGCTCACGGAGTGGCGTACGCTCGCGCTGCAACTGCGCGAGGAGGGACTCCTTCGCGCACCGGGCAGCGAAGGCGCACCAGCTTCCGCGGCTTACGAGCCGCCGCGCCGGCGCGCCGCGGGGCCGGGGTGGAAGCCAGCAGTGGCACGTTGGACCATGCGCCTCGCGGCCGCGGCCGCGCTCGTGGGGAGCGGGATCGTGGTCGGCCGCGGGATGACGCTGGGCAACGAACTGGTGCAGACTATCGGTGCCGCGATCCAGGGTGACAGTACAGACAGTCACGGTTCCGTCAACGTACACGTGGGCACCAAGCCGTTCTCCTCAGCGACCGAAGCCAGGCGCGTGCTGGTCAAGTCGCAGTCTGACTATCAGCGTGCGGCCTCGTTCCTGGCAGCGACGGATACCAGCGCTCCGGCGAAGATCAATCCGGACATCTACAAGAACCGTCTGGCGGGGTTGGACGAGGTGACCACCGCAATGATGAATGCCGCGAAAGAGGCGCCGGGTGATCCGCTGCTCAATCAGTACTACCTCTCCGCGGCAGCCGCGCGCGAGGCCACGCTGCAGCAGCTGGATCAGTCGCTCCCCGCGGGCGCCAAGATGGTCCGGTTCTGACCGTGCTTGCGGCGATATCACAGCAGTATCACGAGCAGCAGCATGAGCAGCGTCACGAGTATTACAACTGTTTGTGCCTGAGATGTGTCGCACTGGCATGAAGCGACATCTCTCTGTGCTTCCCGAATGCCTCACGCATGCATTCGAAGAGGGCGACCGCCGGTCGCCCCTACGGTTGTTTCCTGTTTTTCCGGCTGTCGCAACAGTCGCCGCGGTGGCGTTGCTTGCCACTGGAACGGCGGCTTCCGCTGGCGCTCAGCGCAGCTCCGTGACGGGTTGGGTCGGCATGTCGATCATCCAGAACGGACGCGCCGGCAATGGCTCCGGTCTGGCCATGGAGTACCCGGTGATCGCCTCCGTTGAGCCAGGATCGCCGGCCCAGGCTGCCGGCCTCGTCGCGGGCGACACGGTACTCTCCTACAACGACGTCGACGCTCACGCCGAGCCGCTCGGCATGCAGCGTTTCCTGAAGCCTGGGGAACGGTTGGTGGTGAAGATTCGGCGCAATGGAGTGCGCGCACTGGCTCTCACCGTTGCCAAGCGATCACTTCGCAACGCGTACCGGATGAACATCACCGTCGCCACCACAGGCGGTGTGCCGCAGCCGCTCGGCCCGCTCCCTATTCCCGCGCCGTTCTCTGCGCGGCCCGATGCTGCGTTTGCCGGTGCACAGGTCGCGCGGCTCAATGCTGGCCTCGCCAGCGTGCTGAACGTACGCGATGTCGGCGTGCTCGTGCTGGATGTGGTTCCAGGCACGCCAGCGATGCGTGCCGGGTTGCAGCCCGGCGACGTTATCGTGAAGGCAGACAGCACCGCGGTGCTCGGTCCCGTGGAGCTGATGCAGGCGCTGCGCGATGCACAGGATCACGCGGTTGCACTGGGGCTGTTGCGAAAGGGGAAACCGCAGAGCGTCACACTGCGCTGGTAGAGGCTGTAGCGCAGCGTACGCCTTCACCATTTCATTCCAGCTTTCGCCCCTCCGGAAGCAGCGAGTGGTGAATCGATATCGCGGCTACCGCGCCCGTGCCGGCTGCCGCGATCGCTACCTGAGGGCCGTGGATGATGTCGCCGGCCGCGTACACGTTTCGCACCGACGTGTGAAAGTGGTCGTCGGTGATCACTCGACCGATCTCGTCCCGCTTGCATCCGAGCTGAGCACCGAGATCATCGGCGGGCTCCTGGCCGCTGGAGAAAAAGATCTGATCGCAGTCGAGTAGCATCCCGCCCTCCAGCTCAACCGAGGTTGCCTCACCTTTGACGGACTTCACGCAGCTGATGCGAGCTTCAATGATGGGAATGTTCAATGCATCGAGCTTGCTCATCTGCTGCTGCGTGATTCCGGCTGGCGCGCCGTTGGTGCAGATCACTATCTGTGGCGTCCATGTGGTGAGGGCGAGCGCCATTCCCACCGCCTTGCGGCCACTGGCGATGACAACAGTCTTCTTGTTCAGTGCCTCGTAGCCGTCGCAATCAGGGCAGACGTGAGCGGTGTTGCCGTAGCATCTGTCCAGTCCCGGCGCTGCAGGCCACTCGTCGCACACTCCGATCGCGAGCACCAGTCGGTCAGCGGTGACGCCCACGCCGTCCTGGAGCGCGATGCGGAAGCGGTCTTCCTCCAGCTGATCCACGGTCGCGACGGTCGCCTTCACGAACGCGGTGCCGAAGCGCTCGCACTCCTCGCGGCCACGCTTGCGCAGCTCTGGCGGACAGATCCCTTCGAGTCCGAGGTAGCCGTGGATGCCGCGCGTCTCCCAGTTGCGCGGATCGCCGGCGTCGATAACGACCACCTTGTGGAGATAGCGCGAGAGCCACAGTGCGCAGGTGAGCCCAGCCGGGCCGCCCCCGATAACGGCGACATCAAAGGCCGTGTCAGGCATCAGTATTCTCTGGTGTCATGTTGATTGGTGTCAGTCATCAGTCCGCGGATGCCGGGCAAGTCGAGTGCCTCATCTGCTCCTGAACGGCGGCGCTCCGGTCATACATCGACCGTACATCGACCGTTCATCGGGCGGGACGTCAGCGGGATCGGCGCCGAGTGTGGCATCGCTCACCGCTCCCAAGGACCGCCAGACCAACCAGGCCATCACCGATTGGGCCAGGAAAATCTAAAAGATCCGAAGCTGTAGTTCGCTACACGTCTGCTGAGGTCCGAGGCCGGGCCTCAGCATGTTACGGGGAGTTGGGGTAGAGAGTCCTAGCCGACGTTCGGTTGGCTCGTGTGGTTCAGCCATCTCACCCTCACGCCCGGGCTTTCCGGGCCAGTTAGCGACCTCTGTGAATCCATCTCCCAAGCTCCTGCGCAGCACCGCGGCCGTGATCATAGTCAGTGTTGCGGCTCTCACTCTCGCGTGCAGCAGCGACAACAGCGTGCAGACGGCATCGGTGTCTCCGTCGGTCGCCGGCTCGCTGCAGAGTGTGACGATCGCGTGGGCCACGCCGAGCACCAGGACCGGCACCGCCTTGCGGTAACCGAGGTCTAGCGGCTGTCCCCCGTGCCCGGTGTGGCAGAGGCAATCGACCAGGACAACAAGACTCACCTCCGCGGTGTCATACGCGGTGTCGATATCGAGCTGTTGACTGACACTGCATCGGCACTCGGTCGAATTACCAATGCGTGCCGCGACGCGCGAAGCTCTATCTGGATCGCGCAGCTCGCGTTCGACGCCGACTGTACCGCGATGGCGCCAGCCCATCGCAGCCCCGAGACGCTGCTGGATGTAATCCTCCGTTCAGCACACGGACCTCAAGCGAATGGCATGGGCGCGGATGTGCGCATCCTGCTGAACAGCAGCATTCTCCTGGATACGACGCCCGCGTTGCGATGCGCCATACGCGACTCGGACAGTCGCGCAAACCGAGGCGCAGACGCAGCTGCAGGCAGGCGCCTCGAGATAAGGGGAATGGATGCCTTCCCGCAAGTGATGCACGCGAAGATGGCGGTGATCGACGGGTGTGAGGCATACCTCATGGGTGCGTCGTTCGTGCATGGATATTGGGATGCCGGCCGGCACTACCCCGCGGGTTCGGCCGATATTCCCGCCGGATGTGGCGACAGGCCCATGCACGATGTGGCGATTCGGTTGACCGGGGGCGTGGCGGCCGAACTCGCGCGTTGGTTCTGCGACACGTGGGTCGCTGCTGGTGGTGCTCCGCTAACCGATACCGCCCCATTGCGGCCGCTGCCTGTGGATACATCGACAGGCCGGGTCAGGGTTGGTCAGAGCTCAGTGCGGGTTGTGCGGACCACACCGGCTGGCATGCTTGGCGGAGTACCAGCAGGGGAGACGCAGATCCTGGAGGAGTACCTCGACGCGATCACGGAAGCGAGATCGTTCATCTATATGGAGAACCAGTACTTCAGCGCGCGTCCCATCGCGACCGCGCTCAGGGATGCCCTCCAGGCGCGGCGCGATCTCGAGGTGATCCTCCTATTGAATCAGAACCCGGATATCACCGGATATCGCGCATGGCAGGATGATCGGCTTGCGACCGAAGGATTGCTCACGCATGAGCGCGTCGGCGTATTCGCACCGTGGTCAGTGACTCCGTCGCTGACGGCACCCGAGAGCATTGAGCTGACCCAGCTCTTCATACACAGCAAAGTCGCGGTGATCGATGATGAGTGGCTCACGCTTGGAACGGCGAATCTGGATGGAGCCTCGCTGCATTCGTATGGCGACGACTTCATCCACTGGCCCG
>JBPCQO010000033.1:0-3824 GCA_050998035.1 Gemmatimonadaceae bacterium
GTCTGGGTAGAGCCGTTTCACTCTCTCGATGAACGCGTTCGGAGTGCAGCCGAGCTGAACGAGATGCTGCTGGAATCCCCCGACGCGGAAATGCAGGCGGAACTGGATACCGATCTCGAATCACTGGACGCGGATCTAAGCGCGTTTGAGCTCAGATCCCTGTTGCGCGGCGAGGATGACTTCCGCCACGCTCAGCTGGAGATAAGCGCCGGGGCCGGTGGGACCGAGGCGCAGGACTGGGCCGAGATGCTCATGCGGATGTACACGCGGTGGGCGGAGCGGAAAGGGTTCGGGCTTGAGATCCTGGACGTTAGTCAGGGCGAAGAGGCGGGGATCAAGGGCGCGGTGATCGAGATCAGTGGCGATTACGCCTACGGCTTTCTCCGCCCGGAGGCCGGCGTCCACCGGCTCGTGCGCATTTCGCCATTTGACGCTGACGCGCGGCGGCACACCAGCTTTGCTTCGATCTTTGTGTACCCTGTGGTCAACGACGAGATCAACATCGAAATTCGCGATGAGGACCTGCGCATCGATGTGTATCGCGCCTCGGGTGCCGGCGGCCAGCACGTGAACAAGACGAGCTCTGCCGTGCGGATCACGCACATTCCAACCAATACCGTCGCTGCGTCGCAGGCGGAGCGTTCGCAGTTCAAGAACAAGGCGACGGCGATGAAGATGCTCAAGAACAAGCTGTATCAGGCTGAGGTGGAGCGTCGTGAAGCCGAGAAGGCGAAGGTGGATGCGTCCAAGACATCCGTGAGCTGGGGCAACCAGATCCGTAGCTACGTGTTTCAGCCATACACGATGGTGAACGACCATCGCACCGAGCTAAAGATTCCCGACGTACAGAAGACCATGGACGGCGCGATCGACCCGTTCATCGAAGCGTTCCTCAAGATGCAGGCTGAGAGTGGCGGGAGCGCCACGTGAGCGATGAGCTGAACTTTGTGATGGCGGCGCGGCGCGAGAAGCTCGACACAATGCGCGCCATCGGAGTCGAGCCATTCGCCTACAGCTATGATCGCAGTCACAGCGCGGAGGATGCCGCGGCGCTCGCACCGGCGGAGGGAGATTCCACCGAAGCTGACGAGGTGAGTATCGCGGGCCGCCTGGTTGCGCTGAGAGCGCACGGCAAGACGACATTCGCGCATCTCGCTGATCAGAGCGGGCGGGTGCAGATGTACTTCCGTCGCGACGACCTGGGTGAGGAGTACGGCAAGTTGAGCATGCTAGACATCGGTGACGTGATCGGAGTGCGCGGCGTTCCGTTCCGAACGCGGACTGGCGAGCCGACGGTACGTGTCACGCGGTTGGAAATGCTCGCCAAGTCCTTGCGTCCGCTGCCGTTCGGAAAGGAAGAGGTGGGCGAAGACGGCCGGATTATTCGGCACATGGGGTTCAGCGATCCGGAGCAGCGCTACCGGCAGCGTTACGCCGATCTCGCGGTGCATCCAGAGGTTCGGGCGACTTTTGTCGCGCGGGCGCGGATGATCAGCGCGATCCGGTCATTTCTAGATGGGCGTGGTTATATCGAAGTGGAAACTCCGGTGTTGCAGCCGCTCTACGGTGGCGCGGCGGCTCGTCCGTTCACTACGCACCACAACGCGCTGGACACGCCGCTGTTTCTGCGAATTGCCGACGAGCTGTATCTGAAGCGTTTGATCGTGGGCGGAATGGAACGCGTGTACGAGATAGGACATGATTTCAGGAACGAGGGAATCGATCGAACGCACAATCCTGAGTTCACGATGCTCGAGTTCTACGAGGCGTACGCGGACTACGAGGTGATGATGGCGGTGGTGGAGCAACTCCTGCTGGCCGCGGCGCAGGGGGTGCGTGGAGTCGCTGGCTTCGGAGACACGATTCCGACTCTTGCGACACCTTTTCCCCGAGTGGAGTGGCTTGGGGCACTGAACGCCGCACTTGGTGAGGATGCACTCGCTCTTGAAACGGCCGCACTCGCACAGCGTGCGCGGGAACTTGGGGCGGAACGGGTGGATGCGATGACCCGTCCGAAGCTGCTGGACGAGCTGTTTCAAGTATTGGTGGAGTCCACCATCGTGACGCCTACGTTCGTTGTTGATTATCCCACCGAGTTATCGCCGCTCGCGAAACCCAAACGTGGTGATCCGCGCCTCACAGAGCGGTTCGAGCTGTTCGCGAATGGACGGGAGCTGGCCAATGCGTTCAGCGAGCTGAACGATCCGCTGGATCAGCGCGAGCGTTTCGAGGCGCAAGCCCGTCTGAGGGCGGGCGGCGACGAGGAGGCGAGTGGAGTGGACGAGGACTACCTCCGGGCGATGGAGTACGGCATGCCGCCGACCGGCGGCGTGGGAATCGGCATCGATCGACTCTTCATGTACCTGACCAACACGCAGCACATTCGCGACGCGATTCTGTTCCCAACGATGCGCCCTGAATGACACGTCTGGAGCTGTCAATTGCGTGGCGATACCTGCGCAGTCGTCGCGGATCGAAGCTGCTCTCGCTCATCAGCGTCATAGCCATCGCTGGGGTGACGGTGGGTGTGAGCGCGCTCATCATCATCATCGGAGTGATGAACGGGCTGCAGCATGATCTGCGCGAAAAGATATTGGTTGGCAGTCCCGACGTGCGGGTGCTGACGTACGGCGACGATCTGAAGATGGATTCCTGGCGCAATGCACTGGCGCGCGTGCGAAAGGTGCCGGGCGTAGTCGCGGCAGCGCCGTTCGTACAGACAGAAGGTGCAATGAACGCGGCCCGCACTTACGCCGGCGGAGTGTACGTGGTGGGGATACCCGGACCGAAATCGGGGATGCCTGAGGTTACGAGCATCCGTGAGCACGCGGTGATGGGCAATTTCAGCTTCGTGAGCAAGGATGGCAAGTATCCGGGCGCGGTACTTGGCAAGCTGCTCGCGTCGCGCTTCAACGTATGGCCGGTCGACAAGATCAGCCTGATATCGGTGGTCGGTGCGCAGATGAACTCGATCACGGGTGGCTTTGTGCCGCGCGTGTACCAGTACGAAGTGACGGGTATCTTTCAGACCGGCATGTACGAGTACGACAACGCGTACGTGTACGTCGACATCGATGCCGCGCGCGACTTCGCGGGGCTGGGCGATGCCGTGACGGGACTGGAGGTGCAGACTACAGATAGGTGGAGCGCCGCTGCGATCGGCACCAAGATCTCCGACCGGCTGGGCTTTCCGTATCGCTCGGTGGACTGGCAGGAGCAGAATCGTTCGCTCTTTCAGGCACTCAAGCTGGAGAAGATGGGCATGGGTGTAATTCTGCTGCTCATCGTGGTGGTGGCTGCCTTCAACATCGTCAGCACGCTGACAATGGTGGTGCGCGACAAGACGCGTGAAATCGGTATTCTCAAGGCCATGGGCGTGCGCTCCTCGGCAATCCGGAACATCTTCTTTTTCCAGGGGCTGGTGATCGGCGCGGTGGGAACGGTGCTCGGTTTAGTGCTGGGCTTTGCTGGAGCGCTGGCGCTGGACCGGTACAAGTTTATCAAGCTGGACCCGCAGGTGTATTTCATCGATCACCTCCCGGTAAGCACGCAGCCACGCGACGTGATCCTGATCGTCATCGCCAGCCTTCTCATTGGGGCGCTCGCCACGCTGTATCCGGCGATCCAGGCGGCGAAGCTGTACCCGGTGGAGGCGATCCGTTCTGAATGACGGGCCCAGAATGACGCCTGTGCTAGAAGGGCGCGATGTGTACAAGCGATACATCGGCGGCGATGGCGTGGCGCTGGATGTGCTCTGCGGCGTGGAGATCACGGTCCACTCCGGCGAGATGATCGCGATCGTGGGCGAGAGTGGCTCCGGCAAG
>JBPCQO010000117.1:0-2666 GCA_050998035.1 Gemmatimonadaceae bacterium
CAAGGTACTGGACTTCGTGAAGAAGGCGGTCCCGCTCAACGACGACCTGTTCGACTTCTGGTACGACGCGCTGCCAGGCTACGAGGATGTCGGAAACCGCCGCATCATGCTCGGCTGCTGGGGCTCGTTCCAGGACCCGTACGCGGTTGGTGACTACGACTACAAGAGGATGACGGACTGGGGTCGCAAGATGTACGTAACGCCGGGCATCGTGCTGGATGGGAAGCTGATCACCACGGACCTGGTGGAAATCAATCTGGGCATCCGCATTCTGCTCGGCAGCTCGTTTTACGAGGACTGGCAGCAGGAGCAGACGTTCGTCACGCACGATCCGCTCGGCAACCCGGTTGATAAGCGGCATCCGTGGAATCAGACCACACTGCCCAAGCCGCAGGGACGCGACTTCGACAAGAACTACAGTTGGGTCATGAGTCCACGCTGGTTTCAGAAGGAGACGGGCGATTACCTCCCGCTGGACACAGGTGGCGGCCCGCTGGCGCGACTGTGGGCTACTGCGCTTGGCGGGCTGGTCGATACACCGTACGTGAAATCCACCGGCTCGAGCGTGCAGATGATGCTGCCCAAGAGCGCAGCTTTTCCTGAGATGCAGTTCGAGTGGAAAATCCCGAAGTGGTCCAACACGATCGAGCGGGATCGCGCACGCATTTACTTCCTCGCGTACTCGGCGGCCATCGCCTCGTTCTTCCTGGAGAAGGCGATGGGCGAGATCCATGCTGGAAAGACGAGGGTGTTTACCGACTTCACCGTACCGACCGACGGAATTGGGTGTGGCTTCCACGAAGCTGTCCGTGGGGTACTGTCGCACCACATGGTGATTCGAGACAAGAAGATCGCGAATTATCATCCGTACCCGCCAACGCCGTGGAACGCGAGTCCGCGCGACATGTACGGGACGCCCGGACCGTACGAGGATGCAGTGTCGGGAATGCACATCTTCGAGGAGAACGGTCCAGACAAGTTCCGCGGCATCGACATCATGCGCACGGTACGAAGTTTCGATCCGTGTTTACCGTGCGGCGTGCACATGTATCTTGGAAACGGAAAGACGCTCGAACAGGTTCATTCGCCGATGCTGGGGCTTGGCGGATGAATGATGTCGAGGCGCGAGCGTTGGCGACGCGGGTTGAGGATCAGCTCGCGGCGCTAGACTCAGCATTGGATCCATCTGCGCGCGTTGTGCACGCCGCAGCGATGGATGCTGTGGGATCGCTCGTTCAGCTTTACGGAGAAGGGCTCGCCCGAATGCTTGCGATCGTCGCGCGCCTATCAGAACCGGCGGTCGCAAGCACGCTCGCCGCCGAGTTCACCAGGGACGATTTGGTTGGGCATCTGCTGTTGGTGCACGATCTGCATCCGGAACCGGTCGCGGTGCGCGTGCAGCGTGCGCTGGACGAGATGCATGAGGAACATAAAAAGCAGGATGGCCGGGTCGAGTTGGTGGAATTGACCGCGACCGGGGCCAGACTTCGCGTGGTCGATGCGGGTAGCGGCTGCCACTCCACGGCTCCGGAGCTGCAGCGCGCGGCCGAAGCGGCTCTGAGAGACGCCGCGCCCGAGCTAATGCGAATCGACACGGAGATCGCGAGTGTTGAGGCGCCGCCAGTGCTGGTCCCGCTGGTCCATCGCCGCATGGACACCATGCACGCAAGCGCGTAAGCCCGTATGCAAGCAAACATGCAAGCCGCGATGGAATCGACCGCGTGACAACCATGCCGTTGAACGATGTAGGGGCGACCGATGGTCGCCCTAGTGGTGCGGCCACGGACGGAGTCACACGCGACGACCGAGTCCGGGGCTCTCGCCTCGCGCGACTCGCTGGCGCGCCCAGAGTTCAGCCGACTGTCAGTTCGAGCAACAGTCCGACCGGATGGCCGACAGGCGACGGCTCCAGAACCCAGCCGGCGAAACCTGATGCCGTGGGTTTTTCCGAGTCAGCCGCGCTCGCTCGGGCCGACGACGCGTTGGAGCAGTGCGAGCTCTGCGCACTGCAGATTCCGTCGGAGCACCAGCACCTGCTCGACGTCGGCTCTCAGCGACTGCTGTGTGTCTGTCGCGCCTGCATCATTCTGTTCGATAACAAGACGTCTGGCGGGCGCCGATACAGGCGGATGCCAGATGATGTGCGCGAGGTAGTCGACTTCGCGCTGGACGATCCGCTCTGGGAGCGGCTTGGTATCCCGGTCGACATCACCTTCTGCTTCCGTAGCACGACGGCCGAGCGCGTCGTCGCGTTCTATCCCGGTCCCGCTGGCGCCGCTGAGTCGATGCTGCAACTTTCAGCGTGGAGCGAGATCGAAGTGCTGAATCCCGTGCTCGTCGCTTTGGAGCCGGAGGTGGAAGCGCTGCTGATTCACCGTGCGCACGGTGAGCGCAGCTACTGGCTCGTTCCGGTCGACGCGTGCTACCGACTCGTCGGCGTCATGCGAACCGGGTGGCGCGGCTTGAGTGGCGGCGAGGAAGTCTGGGCGGCACTCGACCTGTTTTTCAATGACCTTCGGCGGCGTGCCACGCTCGTCGACCGCTCGGGCATGCGTGTCAATGGCCCTAGTGTAAGGACGACCGGCGGTCGCCCTGATGTTCCGGCAACCGCCGGTCGCCAACTTACCCACGGAGAATAATCATGCCAGTCGAAGACAACATCAGAG
>JBPCQO010000127.1:0-3350 GCA_050998035.1 Gemmatimonadaceae bacterium
GGGGAGGGGAGTAGTCCTTTTTTTCCTGTGGACCGTCGAAGAGGGGGTTCTTCCCCCCCCCCAACACGCGACGACAGCGGTGAGCCGCTCCCTGGGTCGACATAGAGTCCGCAGCGCGGCGGCACCCGATCCGTACGGGCGAACACGGGGTTCGCCCTCGTGTGGAGGAGCGAAGCCGAAGGATGTTCGCCCGGCACGATCCCATACGGGCGGACTCCATGTCCGCCCACTCCGGGCTCCTGTCTGCACCAGTCCATGCGTTATGGAGTCGTGTATGATCAGCCAATCGCGACCTGTGCGATGTCAGGAGAGTTGAAGAAGGAACATCTCTATGGGCGCTGTCGTTGGAGATCTCCTGCCACTCGCTGCGGTGATTACGCTCAGTCCCGTCCCAATCATCGCGGTCGTGCTCATCCTGCTCTCCGCCAATGCCCGCGCCAACAGCCTCACCTTCATGCTCGGCTGGATGGCTGGCATCCTGCTCGCCATTGCGGTCACAACCTGGCTGGCGACCTTTATTCCCGAACGAGACACCAGTGAGCCTACGCGTACTGCTGGCGCGATCATCATCCTGCTCGGTGCCGGTCTGCTCGTTCTGGCGTTTCGCAAATGGGGCAAACGGACGAAGGAGGGAGAGGAAGGCACGCTTCCGTCGTGGATGGCGTCAATTGATTCCGTCAATGCGGGTCGTGCCTTTGGATTCGGACTGGCGCTCGCGGCCCTCAATCCAAAGAACTTGCTCCTGTCGGCGTCTGCCGGGGTCATGATCGGCTCGTCGGACCTGGATACCGGTGTCTCGATCGTGGCCATCGTCATCTTCACCCTGCTCAGCTCCGTCACCGTCGTCATCCCGGTCATCGCCTATCTCACGGCGCCGACGAGAATGAAACAACCGCTCGAAAGTACCCGCGTCTGGCTCACGGCCAACAACGCCGTCCTGATGGCTGCCCTCATGCTGGTGATTGGACTGATGGTGATTGGGAAGGGACTCGGCAAGCTGTAGGGAGATTGGAGCTTGTTGGACGAGGCGGTTGCCGGTAGACGACCCTTTTTCGAAGTCGTGTTTCGGTCATGTCGAGATATCTCTCCGGCTTGAGCCCCTCAGAAGAGATGTCTCGACTTCGCCCGGCATGACGACGAGCGCCTGGCGGTAAGCCGCGCCCTGTGGGCAGCGGGAACGCTGGCGAGTAAGGTTTGTGGAGCATGGACGTTCGTCCCGACGACACAAGGATTCGCTCGCAATGACTCAGCACTCCCAATCTGTTCCCACTGCCTCTCCACAACCGCGACCACTCGATGCCCTCTCGCAAACCTACGTCTCGCTCGCGTTCGCGCTGGAGCGTCACATCCCCGGCGCGATCGATGGCTACATGGGACCGGAAGACCTCCGCCCCGCCGCCGATGCCCCCATCCCGGAACCGACAGATCTGCTCGCGCAGGCGGAATCGCTGCTCGCGGAGATCGACGCGGCTGACCTTCCCGCCACGCGGGTCGATTACATGCTCGCCCAGGCGAACGGGATGGCAACCATGGCCCGCAAGCTGACCGGCGAAGAGATCTCCTACGCCGATGAGGTTCGCGCGTATTTCGACATCAAACCCACCCGCACACTGGATGCTCTCTACGATGAGGCGATTGCCGCGTTGAATGATGCGCTCCCCGGTCATGGCGACGTTGCTGCGCGGATGATTGCCTATCGCAAGGGTTTCGAGGTTCCGGTGGATGCCGCGCGGGAGATCGTGCCGGCGATTATCGATGAGGTCCGGCGTCGAACCGTTGCCTTCGCGCCGCTCGCGGATGGCGAGGCGGTCGACCTCTCGTTCGTTCAGGACAAACCGTGGAGCGGTTACAACTGGTATCTCGGCAACTGCCGTTCGCTGATCGAGATCAACACCGATCTTCCGATCAAGGCCAATGCGCTGCTCGATCTGATGGCGCATGAGGGGTATCCTGGGCATCACACCGAACACTCGCTCAAGGAACAGCGTCTCTATCACGAACGTGACTATGGCGAGCATTCCATTCTGCTCATCAACACCCCGGAATGCCTGATCTCGGAGGGGATCGCCACGCTCGCGCAATCGGTGATCTTCGCGCCGGGCGAAGCCGAAGCATGGCAGTCGGAACACATCTTCGCGCCGCTCGGGATCGCGAGCGATCCTCACCGCGATGCCCAGATTGCCGGCGCCCAGCGGACGCTACGATCGGTCAGCGCGAATGCCGGATTGTTGCTGCATCAGGATAGAGCGACCGAGGATGACGTCGTCACCTACCTTATGCGCTACGGCCTGAGCACGGAAACCGAAGCGCGTCACCGGTTCCGCTTTGTCTCCGATCCGCTCTGGGGTCCCTACGTCTTCACCTATCACGTGGGACGCGATCTGCTCGATGCGTGGCTGGAGCGAGAGGATGAACCGGGCGAAGTCCTCTCCGAATCCGACCGCTGGACGCGCCGTCAGACACGGTTCCGCCATTTGCTGGAATCCCAGGTGACACCCTCCGCGCTCGCCAGCGAACTCGCCGACGCCTGATCCTCTGTGTGCATTGTTTATGCGTAGGGGTCGACCCGGCGCCGCATAGTGGCGCATGACGGTCAGGCGCGGCGGCCAAGCCACGTCAGCACTTCGACGGTTGCCGCGACCCCCAACCCGAACGCAAGATGCGATAGCGCGCCGCGGATATGGGTTGCGGCTGGATACGCGAGGTCGGGCGCGCTCAACCCCAGGCGCGGCGTCAGTGTCTCGTCAACGATCAGAAAAGGTGCGGCACTGGTTGCCAGCGCCGCCAACACTGGGTTGACCTTTTCGCGGCGGAGCAGGGTGTAGAGCGGTCCCCAACTGGCACCGAGTCCATAGTGGAACAGGGGCGTTCCCACCTTTTTGATGGTATCGTCCGAGAGGTGCAACCCGGCCAGATCCGCCGTCTTGCGTGCGGCAAGTTCGTAGGGCGAACCGGGACTCACCTTGTTTTCTTGCTTCTTCGCCGCTTCTGGTTCCATGTTGAGCAGCTTCGTGGACACCGGACCCATCAGTTTGGTGCCAACGTAGCCGCCAATGAGACCGAGCCCAATATCCGCGATGAGCGTTTGGCGCGACATGCGTTTCCTCCTTGGCCGGCATACCATGTAGATTTATGCCGCATACCGACCGGGAGGCTCAATGCTCCCTGGCGCAAGCACGTTGGCATTGACCAAATGGCATGGGGACCGCCGATCAGGGTCAGTCTTCGTTTGACAGCCGTGGCTGTCAGCGTGCCAGCGAAGATCGAAAGTACGGTTCGCTGGCCGTGGCAAATCTCTCGCCCCTGACGGCGTTGCAGGATCAGTGCCAGTTGCTCATGTTCCGGGGTAC
>JBPCQO010000136.1:0-13558 GCA_050998035.1 Gemmatimonadaceae bacterium
ACATGCCGCCATCCGTGCCGCGAACGCAGAGCGCTGGGAGCACCGGCGTCGCCGCGCTGATATTTCTTCAGCTGGGCGCACTTGCGGTCGTCCTTGCCGCCACTCCGTTCAAGCCTTTCGAGCTGGACCGGTTCTTTGTGCCCAAAGAGCTCGCGCTGCACCTCGCCGCGTTCGTTGCTGGGTTATTGTGCCTGTGGCGCGTGCGCACGATCGAGCTGGATCGTGTTGATATGTTGCTCATGTTATTTGGAGCGCTGTCGTTTATATCTGCGCTGCTAGCTCCCAATCACTGGCTGTCCGCGCGATCGTTCGCCGTCACGGCTTCGGGATTGGCGATCTACTGGTGCGCGCGCTCGCTCGCGGGTGCGGGGCTCCGGCGGCCATTGATGGCGGTGATAGTACTCGCGGCGGTCGCAGGTGCCGGAACAGCGCTGGCACAGGCGTACGGCGTGGAGAGCGACTACTTCACGCTGAGCCGCGCTCCAGGAGGGACGTTCGGCAACAGGAACTTCATGGCGCACCTCTCCGCCATCGGAGCCCCGCTCCTGGCGTGGTATGCAGTGACGGCTCGGCGCGGTATAGCGGTGTTCCTGAGTGCACTGGGTGCCGCGGTGCTCGCAGCTGCGCTGGTTCTATCGCGATCGCGCGCTGCGTGGCTCGCGCTGCTCGTTGTCGGTGCGCTAGTTGTGATACCCATGTGGCGCGCGGCGCGTAAGGTTCCACACGCGGACGCGGGGCGCCGGCTGATTCTGCTCAGCGCCTTTGCCGCGGCGGGAGTGGTCGCGGCTATCGCGATTCCCAACCGCCTCAACTGGAAGAGCGATTCTCCGTACCTGGATTCCGTGCGGCAGGTCGCTGACTACAACTCCGGAAGCGGACGCGGCCGCATCATTCAGTATCGCAATACGCTGCACATGGTCCAGGCGCACCCGATTTTGGGCGTTGGCCCAGGAAACTGGGGAGTGTTCTATCCAAAATTCGCCTCGCCCAACGACCCGTCGTTGGCGCGTGACAACGGAATGACAGCGAATCCATGGCCCAGTAGCGATTGGGTGGCGCTCATCGCTGAACGGGGACTTATCACCGTTTTGATCCTCGTTCTGGCCGTGATCGGCATCGTCGCCAACGCATTCCGGGCAGCCCGTGGGAGTGCGGCTAACAATCCAGCTGCTCGCGACCCGTTCCTCGCGGTTGCGGTGGCCGCCACTGCTCTCATTACGGCAGGAGTGGGAATGTTCGACGCGGTGCTGTTGCTGGCCACCCCCACCTTCATCGTATGGGCGGCGCTGGGCGCACTCAGCAGTCCCGGGCGGGCACGGCGGGAGTGGGCGTTATCCGCGACAGCCAAGCGAAGGCTGGTCGGGGTATCTGGTGCATTACTGCTGCTATTCACCGTGCGCAGTGGCGCGCAGACGGTTGCCATGAATGTGTACCAGAGTGGCGAGAGGCTGGCGGGAGTGCAACGGGCGGCTCTGTGGGACGCGGGGAGCTATCGTATCCAGCTGCGGCTTGCGCAGCTCTCGATCACGAGTCGCGGTTGCGCGGTTGCGCGTCCCCACGCTGAGCGTGCCTTATCCATGTTTCCGACCGCCGCGGAACCACGAGCGCTGCTGCGGCGATGCCGTTACGCAAAAACGCAATGAGTATCTCCTGAAAAGCTGAGACGCCCGGACGGAATGCCCGGGCGTCTCAATGTGCGTTTGCCAAGGTGCACTTGGTGACCGACAGGCTACATCGGACCCATGGACGCCTGAATGGCCGTGGCGTCGTTCAGGTGTTGCTGCAAAACCGGAATGGCCATCGTGATCAGGTCGCTCACTCTGCCGTCGCGCGCCTGAGGCTTTGCCGCGTTGAACAGCGCCAGGGCCTGCTTATGGTCGTCAATCTCACCGCGAATGTACGCCGCGTCAAAGCCTTGCCCGCGTGACATGGCCTGAAGCCGAACCATCGCCGCTCGATCGTTCCTGCGCATCTCGAGCGTTACTCCGGCGCTATCGGAGGAGATGAACTGAGACTCCGACGCGAGTGCACGGTCCGCACCCTGCAGGCGTGTGTGATCAGTTATCATCTGCTCGGCGAACGCACGGACGCGGGGTGAGGTGGCCTTTTCGCGCGCCAGCATCGCGGCCGCGATTTCGTCCGTGTTCACAACGTCGATGGCGCTGACGATGCGAGCGTCGCTGCCAATGTTGGTGATCAGATTACCAGGGACAGCAACGGCGCCAGCCGCCTTACCGGTAAGCCCACCGCCCAGTGCGGCCACGCCGGTGCCTGTTCCTACGGTGGAGTTGGCGGCGCCTGTCGGCGGATTCATCTTATTCGGAGCCGTATCGACCGGCGCGGCGGGTGCAACATCACCCGTGTTGGTCGGGACGACGGGGGTAGCCGTAGTGCCTGTAGTAGTGCCCGTTGCACCGCCCGTCGAACTGCCTACCGACGCACCGGGCGTCCCTGCGCTCCCCGTGCCGCCCATGCTGCCCGTCCCGGACCCGGACATGCAAGCCCCGAGCGCAGCAAGGGTCGTAATGGACGCGATCAATCTTGCGGTACCAATATGCTGCTGCATAGTCAATCCTCTCACGTTGGAAGTCTATCCGCCCAATGGGCAAACACCGTGCGCCAAGGGCTGCCGAACCCAAATGGTCGTGCCAGCGCGCGAAAAAACCTGCGCCGCCGGCCGATCCATGTACATTTCAGAAGCCTGCCGAGCGGCTACCCGCTTCCGCAGTGGCTCCGATCTTCACCGCGCACCGCCCAATCGCCGGCGCAGCCTCGCGCGGCCGTGCGCGACCGCACCAGGAACAATCCAATGACGCACCCGAACTCGTTCGGCTCCCGCGCGACGCTAAGCGTCGACGGACGCGACTACACGGTCTTTCGCCTCGACGCGCTGGATCAGCCGTCCAGCGGCAACGCCGCGCGTCTCCCGGTAAGTCTCAAGATTCTGCTCGAGAACCTCCTCCGGAACGAGGATGGCGCCTTCGTCAAACGGGACGATATCCTCGCCCTCGCCAACTGGAAGGTGAACGAGAGGCTGGAGAAGGAAATCGCCTTCCGCACCGCCCGCGTCCTACTTCAGGACTTCACCGGCGTCCCTGCGGTAGTCGACCTCGCCGCCATGCGCGATGCGCTCGCCCGCTTGGGCGGAGATCCGGCGCACATCAATCCACTGCAGCCCGTGGATTTGGTCATCGACCACTCGGTGCAGGTGGACGAGTACGGCTCCGAGGCGGCCTTCCTCATCAATGCCGACCTCGAGTTCCATCGCAATCGTGAGCGTTACGCCTTCCTCCGCTGGGGACAGACGGCGTTCCGCAATTTCCGCGTGGTGCCACCCGACACGGGAATTGTGCACCAGGTTAACCTGGAGTTCCTCGCCAGCTCGGTCTTTACCCGCGATGAAAACGGGGAAACGATCGCCTACCCCGATTCCCTCGTCGGTACGGACTCGCACACAACTATGATCAACGGCCTCGGCGTGCTCGGTTGGGGCGTTGGCGGTATCGAGGCCGAGGCAGCGATGTTGGGCCAGCCCGTCTCGATGCTCATCCCCGACGTCGTCGGCTTCAAGGTCCATGGCAAGCTCCCTGCTGGCGCTACGGCAACCGACCTTGTTCTGACCGTCACTGAGATGCTGCGGAAGAAGAAGGTGGTTGGCAAGTTCGTTGAGTTCTACGGCAACGGTCTCTCGGCCCTGTCGCTGGCCGACCGCGCGACCATCGCTAACATGGCGCCAGAATATGGCGCCACGATGGGATTCTTCCCCGTGGACGACGAGACGATCAGGTATCTCCGCTTCACCGGCCGCGACGAGCACCTGGTGCGGCTGGCCGAAGCGTACTACAAGGCGCAGGGGATGTTCCGGACCGACAACATGCCTGACCCGGAGTTCACAAGCACCATCGAGCTCGACCTCGGCACGGTGGAGCCAAGCATCGCGGGACCCAAGCGGCCGCAGGACCGCGTTCCGCTCCGGCAGGCGAAGCAGATGTTTCTCGAAGCCCTCGCAAGTGACTTGGAACGCGCCTCGCCAGCGGCAGCCAAGGCCATGCTCAGCGAAGTCAACGCCGTGAGCGCACAGAACCAGCTCTCGCCCACGGTCGTCGCTACCAACACCGAACAGCAGGCCAATCAGTACCAGCCTGTCGCCGTCACGATGGACGGAGAGAACTTCGCCGTCCAACACGGGTCCGTGGTCATCGCGGCAATCACCAGCTGCACCAACACCAGCAACCCGAGCGTCATGCTCGCCGCGGGGCTCCTGGCCCGCAACGCGGTGGCCAAAGGTCTCCGCACCAAGCCTTGGGTGAAGACGAGTCTCGCCCCTGGGTCAAAGGTGGTACGTGAGTACTTCAACGCGGCCGGCGTATCCGACGCGCTCGCCACGTTGCGATTCAACATCGTCGGCTACGGCTGCACGACCTGTATCGGTAACTCGGGACCGCTCCCGCAGCCGGTCGCCGACGCCGTCGAATCGAACAAGCTCGTGGTTGCCGCGGTGCTGTCTGGCAATCGAAACTTCGAAGGACGCATCAATCCGCTGACGCGCTTCAACTATCTCATGTCGCCGCCGCTGGTGGTGGCGTACGCGCTGGCCGGTCGCATGGACATTGATCTCAACACCGAACCGCTTGGGATCGGCGACGGTGGCCCGGTGTTCCTTCGCGACGTGTGGCCGTCGCCCAAGGAAGTGGAAGATGAGATCCTGCGCAGCGTGAAGGCCGACATGTTCCGAACCCAGTACGCCGACGCTTTCGAGGGCGATGAGCACTGGCGCAGCCTGGACGTTCTCGAAGGTGATCTGTACCAATGGGATGAGGCATCCACCTACGTCAAGAACCCGCCTTATTTCGACGGGATGACGATGACCCCGCCCGGCGTCCAGCCGGTTCGCGGCGCGCGCGCCCTGGCGTTGCTGGGAGATTCGATCACTACGGACCACATCTCACCGGCCGGCTCCATTCCAGCCTCCAGTCCAGCCGGCAAGTGGCTCATCGAGCGGGGCGTCCCGACCAAGGAGTTCAACTCCTATGGTTCACGTCGTGGTAATCACGAAGTGATGATGCGCGGAACGTTTGCCAACATCCGGCTCCGCAACGAACTGGCACCGGGCACGGAGGGCGGCTGGACGGCAACATCACCTGGCGCCGAGGCGGTTACGATATTCGACGCCTCGGTGGAATATCACAGCCGCGGAACGCCCCTCGTCATCATAGCCGGTAAGGAGTACGGCACCGGGTCGTCCCGCGATTGGGCGGCCAAGGGAACCCTGCTACTCGGCGTGCGCGCTGTGATCGCCGAATCGTTCGAGCGCATCCATCGCTCAAACCTCGTGGGCATGGGTGTACTTCCGCTGGAGTTCACCAACGGAGAGACTCGCCAGTCCGTCGGACTCACCGGGTTTGAAACCTTTGACATTGAAGGGATGACCGAGGAGATGCGTCCGCACGCGACACTTACGGTGCGCGCCACTGGCAATGATGGAAGCGTGAAGACGTTCACCGCCACCTCCCGTATCGACACCCCGGAAGAGATGCAGTACTACCGTAACGGCGGGATCCTTCCGTACGTGCTAAGGCAGTTAGTGCGCAGCAACCCGCGCTGATAACTGTGCACAGTCTGGGGCCGAAATGGCCCCAGACTGTGCCGCTTCAACCCGCCGTGTAGTCCACGTCCAGCGGTCTGTACTCGCAGTGCGCGCCACAGCCGAACCGGTATCTGTATCGCGCGAACCACCGATAGAATCGCTCGGCAAGCGGCCGGATGAACGGGATCTTGAACACCCACCCGATCAGCCACCCTTTGGGCATCGCGTTGATGATGGCTTCGATCGCAGCGGCACCCTGCCACGTTCTGCCATCGCTGGTGCGTATTACCTGCACTGATTCCGCGTACGCGCGGAGCGGAATCCACGGAAAGCGGGCGTGCACCCCCGGTGCCTGCGATGGCACAACCTCCAGCACACCGTCTTTGTCCCAATCAGCGAGCACGTTCACCAGCTTGCCGCAGACCTTGCAGTTGCCGTCGTAGATAACTGTGTACGGACGCCCCATCGTCCCCAGGATCCTGGCCTTGGCTCCCGTGTCATCACCCGCGACAGTGAATCGAACGATTGGCACCGTCCGCATCGCTACTCCTTCACCACCGTCGTGGTGATCTCCGGCGGCCTCAGCAGCGTCTGATGCACGGGGCACAGCGCAGCCGCACGCTTGGCAGACTCCAGCCGTTCTGGCGGTAGCGACGGCCAGACGAGCTTCACATCCAGCGTGAGCTTCACAGTGCGACTGCCGGCGGCGACGGTTGCTGCTGTGACAGACAGTGTAGTGTGCCCAGCCCCCACACCAGATCGACGGAGTGGATGCCCACAACTTCGCGATCCGGAAACATCGCAGCGATTCTGTTTAGCGCGATTCGATCGTTCACATCATTGAACGTCGGAACCAACACCACACCGTTGGCGATGTAGAAGTTGGCGTAGCTGGCTGGAAGCCGCTGTCCGTCCATGATGACGGGGCGCGGATACGGAAGCAGAATCACGTCCAGCGGCTGCTCACGAGACGCCAGCTCCAATCTGTGCAGGTTATCCACAGACCCCTCGTGGTTGGCGTCTGAGGGATCCTCCTCATACGCCAGCACCATCGTTTCTGACGTCACGAACCGCGCGACGTCATCCACGTGGCCGTGCGTATCGTCCCCTGCGCACCCCTTACCCAGCCAGATTGTATTTGGGCACCCGAGATACTCCGCAAATGCAAGCTCAAACGCATCGCGCGTCATCCCTGGGTCACGCACCTGAGTGTCGCTCAGCAGCCACTCTTCAGTCACCATGATGCGACCAGCGCCATTCACTTCGATGCCGCCACCCTCGAGCACGAGTCGGCTGTCCGAACGATCCGGGCGCACGGCGCAGGTCATCAGAAGCGACGTCAGCCTCTGAATTGCTTCGGGGACGCGCCGGTCCAGTCCATAATTGTCGTACTTTGCCCACGCGTTGAAATCCCATGCGATGAGCTCGACTCCACCCACATCGTTCCACACGAAGCTAGGCCCCGAGTCGCGCAACCAGACGCGATCGGTCGGTACCACGTGCAGCCGCACACGCTGCATATCCACAGCGTGCGATGCGAGCATTCGCTCCGCGGTTGCTCTCAGCGCTTCGTCGTTGCAAAGAATCTCCACGCGCTCATGCTTCACGAGCGCGCGAACAATCTCCACGTACACCCACTGTACTGCCTCGATCTTGCCAGGCCAGTCCGGTTCGTGGTGCGGCCACGCGACCCACGTCGCGTCATGCCGCTCCCACTCCGCTGGCATGTACCAGCGTCCAGCCGTCACCCGATGTACCGGTTCAGGATCGGTGCGTACGAGTCAATGCGCCGGTCCCGCAGGAAGGGCCAGTTGCGCCGCGTCTCTTCGATCACAGCAGGATCGCACTTCGCGATCAGCACCGCTGGATCGGTTCCCGCTTCGGCCAGAATGCGCCCGAACGGATCAGAGATGAACGAGTTGCCGAAGAACTCGATCCCGTCGGTCCCCGCCTCGTCCTCGAATCCCACCCGGTTGGGCGAAGCAACGAAGACGCCGTTCGCTATCGCATGCGCACGCTGCGCCGTGCGCCACGCATCCACCTGCGCAGCTCCAAAATCAGCCTTCTCACTCGGATGCCATCCAATCGCTGTCGGATAGAAGATGATCTCGGCACCGAGCAACGCCGTTATGCGAGCCGCCTCTGGATACCACTGATCCCAGCAGATGAGCACGCCGATGTCAGCGTAGCGCGTCTTCCACACCCGAAACCCACTGGCGCCCGGATGCTTCTCTCCTTCATAGGATTTGTGCGAGTCACCAGGGGTGAAGTAGTACTTCTCGTTGAAGAGCGGATCGTCAGGGATGTGCATCTTGTGAAACACGCCGAGCAGCGAACCATCCGCGTCTATTACAGCCGCCGAGTTGCGGTACACACCTGCCGCCTGTCGCTCGAATATCGGAACGATGATGACGACTTCCAACTCGCGCGCGAGCGCTTGCAGGCGATCCGTTACCGGACCCGGGATTGACTCCGCGATGTCGAAGCGCTCGCAGCTCTGCCGCTTGCAGAAATAGTGCGAGTTGAACATCTCCTGCAGACAGATTATCTGCGCACCCTGCCCCGCTGCGTCGCGAATCTTTGCGACAGCGCGGTCCACGGTTTCAGCAGGACTGCCGGCTACAGCATCCTGCACTATTCCAACGGTGAATGGTGTTTTCCGCATACTCAAAGTTAACGGACTGCGGTAGCCACAGACGCCTCTTCACGCTTCCGCTCGACCACCAAATTACGCAGCCACTCTCTGACTTCACCGGCCTGTTCGTCGTCCAGCGATTCCTCTTCAGTCTGCACGCCACCAACTACATCACCGCCGCTCTCTACCGCCACACGCTGCACGAGACTCCTCCACGGCCCATACACGTTCGCGAGCCTCAGTACCGTGGTGTCGAGCGCAGAAGCGAGCGCTATCCGCTCACCCTCCAGCTTGGATTTATGATACGCCGAGGCGTCCCGATCCGCGCCAAGCGAGGAGACGTATAGCAACCCCACCGGCCCGCTCCGCTTCCCTCACCACGTTCCGGGTGCCCTCGACGTTCACCCGCTGGAATGTTGCTTCGCCGGACTGGGTCACCACGACCGCCATGTGGACCACGGCTGCACATCCATCCGCGGCGCCTCTCATCGAGGCCGGCTCCGTCACTGAGCCATCCAGAGCTTCAACCCCGGCGGGCCACTGCGGAGACTCCCGGACAGCGTGCCGGCTAAGCAGACGGATAGTATGGCCACGGGCTACCAGCTCAGACACAGTGGCCGGGCCAACTACCCCCGTTCCGCCGGTCAACAGAATTCTCTTGAAACGGCAGCAGTCGCACGAGCGGTGCCAACAGCGCCTCTGGATCGGTGACAATGCGCCATGCGTTTCGTCCTCCTATTGCTTCACTTCACCAGCGCCGGCATTTACTGCCGAACGTCAGGAGGTTTCGGTTGCATCGTAGTGTTTCGGTGGTCCTGCTGGCGATCGCGGCCCTCGCCGCCTGTTCGTCGGCCCCCAAAGAGTACCTGATCGGCGCCGCTGGCCCGCAGACGCTCCAGTCGGGCATCCAGACTCAGCACGGCATCGACTTGGCCGTTGAACAGATCAACCGCGCCGGTGGCATCAACGGTGTACCGCTCCGGGTGCTCGCCCGCGACGACAATTCCACCGGATCAGAGGCGGCCCGCGTCGCCGGTGAATTCGTCGCCAACCAGCATGTAGTCGCGGTGATCGGGCATCCTGGGTCGGCCGCCGAAGTCGCGGCAGCCAACGTTTACGATGGTGGACGGCTAGCGGCACTCGCCACTACCCCTTCCTCGCCCGACCTCAGCGGCATTTCGCCGTGGGTATTCCGCATGATCTCGAGCGACTCGGTCAACGGCGCCATGCTCGCCCGGTTCGCATCGACACTGTCCGATTCACTGCACCGTCCGGTACGCGCGGGCGTGTTGTACCGCAACGACGCGTACGGCCGTGGCCTGTCCGACGCGTTCATACGCAGCTTCCGCGGCCAACTGATCAATAACGACCCCATCGGCTCCGATACCGATCTCGAGCCATACATGTCGTTCTACAAGGCCAGAAAACCTGATCTCATCTTCGTCGCTAGCGAGGAGGAACTCGGCATACGCGTCCTCCGCGAGGCACGCCGACAGCAGCTGACCACCAGGTTTCTCGGGGGCGACGGATGGCAGGGCGTCGTGGCTGATTCAGCTTCGGAAGGCGTCTACATCGGCACACCGTTCACCGTTCAGATCCCGGGCGGCGCTGTCCAGAAATTCGTCTCGGCTTATCGCGCAAGGTTCGGGATCCTGCCCGACGCGAGCGCTTCGCTGGCGTACGACGCTACCAAGCTGGTGGCCAGGGCGATCGACAAGGCGGGGCCTGATCGCGACGGCATCCGACGCTATCTCTCGGCCCTCTCCAGCTCCAATGCATACGCGGCACTCCCGGGGCCCATGTGGTTTGCCCCAAGCAACGATCCGATCGGCAATAACTTCCGCGTCACACGAGTACACGATGGTGCAATGCTTCCGGTAGCTGGCAAATGAGCATGTCCGAACGTGTCCGGCTGCTGCGAATCCGAGATACGCTCCTCGTCGGATTCGGCGCTCTCGTCCTCTGCCTCGCTGCCGCCGGAACCATCGGATGGGTGGCCGTGCGCGCCGGCGTCAAGGATCTCACCAACGAACTGCGCACCGTTCTGGCCAGCTCGGACCAGACGTCCGAATACGCGAGCACCATAACGCGTGAGATTCAGGCCGCGTCCGGCTACCTGGTGAACCACGACTCCGCGTCGTTACGCGAGTTTCACCGCCTGGGCCACAACGCGCACCAACTCCAGCGCCGCTTCAACGTTTCGGGGCAGCAGGGAGCCGAGGAGACCGCCGCGATCGCGGCGGTCGATAACCGGCTCGCGGACTTCGAGAGCGCGTACGCACTCGCCCACAGGCTCAGCGATCTCGGCCGCGTCCCGGAAGCTCAAGCGCAAGCCGAGCGTGCGCGGATGATCGTTTCGTCGCTGCTGGATGATCTGGGCCGGCTGGACGCTGCCCGCACCACTGAGGTGACCAGCGCAACCACCCGGCTCGACTCAATCGCCCGCTGGCGGGCCACAGCCGTCCTCGGCGCAGTATCGATTGCGGTGCTCCTCGCCATTCTGATCACCGTGCGAACCATTCGCACCATCGATAGTCCGCTGCGCACCCTTACCCAGCATGCTCGCCGTCTGAGCGAAGGCGACCTCGCGGTGCGTACACACGATGGCCTTCCGGGCGAGTTCCAGACGCTGGCGAATGCCATGAATCACGCCGCGGAATCGCTCGCTCGCGTTGTGGATGTCGCGACCCAGACCGCCGATGACGTCACCCACTCCGCTGGTGACCTTGCCAGTGCATCGCAGCAGATATCCGACACCGCAAACCAGGTATCCGAGGCAGTGACGCAGGTTTCGGCCGGTGCCGGGGCGCAGGTCGCACAGATCCGCGTGGTCACCCGCTCGCTCGAGAGCATCCGCGATGGCGCCGATGGCGTCGCCGCAGGCGCTGAAGAGGTACAGGCCCTCGCAGCATCCATTCACGGAGAGGCGACTTCCAAGCGGTCGCAGCTGGTGCGAACGCTGTCAATCCTGCTCGACGTCAGGAGCATCGTTAGACAGGCCGCCGATGAGGTACGGGCGCTCAATGCCACGGTGGGCGACATCAACAAGTTCGTCGTATCTGTAGGGCGCATTGCCGATCAGACCAACTTGCTATCGCTGAATGCAGCGATCGAGGCCGCGCGCGCTGGTGCAGCGGGCCGCGGCTTCGGAGTGGTCGCCGACGAAATCAGGAAACTCGCCGATCAGTCGCGCGCCGCGGCTGATGACGTGGTGGTGTTGACCGGTTCCGTCACCAGCAGGGTCGCCCGCACGTACAACACGATGGAGCGAGGAGAGGCGCAGGTGGGCGAGTTGGAGCGAGTGTCGCGAGACATTGATGAGGCGCTGGAGGCAATTCTCGTGTCCGCCGAGCGCACCAGGGTTGCCGCCGACGTGGTGGCCCGCACGGCCGACGATAACGTGCGCGTGGTGCAGTCGGCAACAGACAGTCTGACCATCGTCGCGCGTACCGCAGAGGGACACGCAGCTACCGCCATGCAGGTGAGCGCATCCAGCGAGGAGCAGAGCGCTGCCTGCGGCCAGATGCGCTCGGCGTCAGCGATACTATTGAGCGGGAGCACCCATCTACGCGAGATCGTGGGCGGACTCAAGACGGCGTAGTAGTAGGGGCGACCGGCGGTCGCCCCTACAATATCTTTGGTGGATGTCCACATCACGCAACGCCGTCGTCCTCCTGAGCGGCGGTCTCGATTCCACAACCGTGCTCGCGTTCGCCACGAGCGAAGGATACACGGTTAACGCCCTTTCCTTTCGATATGGGCAGAGACACCAGCACGAGATCGATGCAGCGCGTCGTGCCGCCGCGAAGTACGATGTGGCACGGCACGAGATAGCAGACATCGATCTGCGAGTCTTTGGCGCGTCCGCCCTCACTTCCGACATTCCCGTTCCGAAAGGGAACAACGTGAACGGCGCGCAGGCGATCCCAGTCACATATGTTCCCGCACGCAACACCATCTTCCTCTCCTACGCGCTTGCGTACGCCGAAGTGACCGGGTCGCCGGATATTTTTATCGGTGTGAACGCGCTCGACTATTCCGGGTATCCCGACTGCAGGCCGGAGTACATTCAGGCATTCGAACGCATGGCCAACCTCGCAACGCGCGCCGGTGTCGAGGGAACAGCACCGATTCGGATTCGCGTTCCTCTCATTGAACGCACCAAGGCGCAGATCATCCAGCTCGGCGTGAGTCTCGGAGTGGATTACGCCGAGACGGTGAGTTGCTATGATCCGGCATCCAATGGCGACGCATGCGGCGAGTGCGACGCGTGCCAACTCCGGCTCAGGGGATTTGCGCAGACTGGACTCATTGATCCGGCTCCATATGCGTCCATGAACACGTCTCTGCATCACAGCAAGCAGCCAGCATGACATATACAGTCAAGGAAATCTTCTACACGCTGCAGGGCGAAGGCGCCAACGCTGGACGCGCAGCGGTGTTCTGTCGCTTCGCGGGGTGTAACCTGTGGACCGGAAGAGAGCGCGATCGGGTCAGCGCCGTGTGCACTTTCTGCGACACCGACTTCGTCGGCACCGGCGCAGACGGCGGACGCTTCGCAAGCGCCGACGCACTCGCTGACGCTGTGGATAGCGCATGGTTACCACCGGATGGATCGGGCGAGAAGTTTGTGGTCTGCACTGGTGGCGAGCCGCTGTTACAACTGGATGCCGTGACAGTGAGTGCGCTGCACGACCGCGGATTCCGCGTAGCTGTCGAGACCAACGGAACGCAACCAGCAGTACCTGGCCTGGATTGGATTTGCGTCAGCCCAAAGGGTGCGTCCAACCTTGAGATCACGAGTGGGGACGAGCTCAAGCTGGTATATCCACAAGCCAACGCCCTACCTGCGCATTTCGCGGACCTTGACTTCGCCCACTTCTACCTGCAGCCAATGGACGGACCAGCACTGGCTGACAATACACAGCGCGCCATCGAGTTCTGCCTGTTGCATCCACGCTGGCGGCTGTCGGTTCAAACCCACAAGGTGGCTGGAATACGCTGAGCTAAAGAATGCAGCGTCCCCGGGCGTGGAGCGATCCGCGCGACGACGTGCCATTTCGCTTAAGACCGTGGCCCAGTACCTGCGTTGGTATCGGGCTCTCACGTGTGTTTGGCAGAAATTGGGCGCGAAGCACCTTTCGGGGATTAATGAATCCAACGACGCCCACTCCGCCGTACCATGCGTAACTTCCGGCGAGTGCCGGTAGTGTGGGCGCGCCGAGCTAGCCGCGTGCGTTCCACGGGTGAGGCTAGCGGTGAGGACACAACTATTATGCCAGACGCACGCGACTCCGGCGCCGGCACACTCGACGGGCTTACCCGATCGACTGGTC
>JBPCQO010000077.1:0-2915 GCA_050998035.1 Gemmatimonadaceae bacterium
AGCCGAGTGTTCCGCGGATCGGCGATGGCGTACAGATCGAAGTCGGTCAGACTCAGGACGAGCGATGCAGCAACAGGTAGAACGAAGAAGACGCCGATGAGTATGAGCGCAGGTGTTGCGAAACCCCACCCGGCACGGGCCTGCTCGCGTTCGATAGACCGGCCGCTCACGTAGCAGCGCTCACGTTACGGCGCTCATGAGCCGGTATGCATCGCCACACCCGAATGCGTGTGCTGCAATCGGTCCAGGACCCAGCGACGCTTGGCCAGGATCTCGTTCACGTCACCGTCGAGACGCGTAAGCGCCACGTCCACGCTCATCCTACCGCGCGCCGCCTGCTCGGCGTACTGTGCAACTTCCTGGGCTATCTGTTCCCACTCCGGCACTTTTGGTAGTGGGACGGCTCGCGTCAGCTGCTCGGCGAACGCGTGCGCCACCACGTCGTTCGCGAGCACCGGAGCACGACAAGATTCCGTTCGCGCGGGGAGGTCGCCCGTAAGTGTGTAGAAGCGTACCTGCTGCGCCGGCTCCGACAGGAACTCGATGAATCGCCACGCCGCTGCCTTATGCGGTGAGGCGCTGAAAACCACCAGACTGGCTCCCCCCGCTATCGACACGCCGCTAGCACTACCGGTGGGCCCCGGAAGCGGCGCCGTGCTCCACTCGTCCTGCGTACCCGGTGGCAGACGACGGCGAAACTCGCCTATGTTCCACGGCCCGGTGATGTAGAACGCAAATCGCCCGCGTGCAAACTCCTGGTAGACGTTCGAGATCTGGCTGTTCGCGACCGCCGGCGCCAGACCGCTCTTGAACAGATCGACGTAGAACTGGAAAGCATCGCGAAAACGCGGATCACGAAAGTCGCCCCACCGTCCCCCGCCCGACAGTAATGGCGCGCCCATCTGAAGACCGAAAATCACAGGCTGCGTCCACTCATCCAGCGGCATCAGCACGCCGAATTCCGTTGGGGGACCGAGTGCCTTGACGCGCCGCAGCGCGTCTCGCCATTGGCCCCAGTTTGTAGGCACCTCGCTTATACCCGCCCGTCTGAGAAGATCGCGGCGATAGAACATCACCCGTGTATCCACGTACCACGGTATGCCGTACGGGTGGCCGTCGACCACGTTCGTTTCCCAGATACCATGGAAGTAGGCGGCCGGTACAACGGTGCTCGAGCTTGCAATGAGCCCTTCGAGCGGTGCGAGTGTCCCGAGCGCGGCGAACTCCGGCACCCACGTGTTGCCAAGTTGCGCAACATCGGGCGTGGCGTCGCCAACTACCGCAGTGAGGAGCTTCTCGTGCGCGGCGGTCCATGGGATCTGCTGCACCCGCACGTGCAGGCCAGGATTGCGCCGTTCGAACTCAGGCACCAGTGACTGTACGACCTCGCCCTCGCGACCGAGTCCCCAGAAGTTCACGGTGTTGTCCTCCGCGCGGCCAGCGCTACGGCAGGACGTGGCGAATACCGCCGCAATAATCGCGATCACCGGCGCGTTACGACGTAACGCGGATATCATGTACGACCGCATCGTCCGGAGATCCATCCACCGGTGAATCCTGCCCGGCACAGTCCGCGAACCATGTACGGATTGGTCCGCATGAGTCGCCAGATCAACTCCGTACGGTAGTTCTCCAGCATTCCGACAATGGGGCCCTCATCGATTCCGAGATAATCCGTATCGAACCATCCGGTGCCGGGGACGATTCTACCGTGGTGCAGAGACGGACCGGAATCGCGCAACGTCGGGTTGAATGCGTCGACGAACCCGTACCGTGAGAAGACAGCATCGCCGTACCGCGACCGCATGGCCACAACCGCGGGGATCGTCACCTCTGGGGCGAACGGAATCGAGCCTGCCACAGCCGTAGGTGTCAGTGTTCCGTCATCACGCAACTCGTCGGCCCCTGCACCGCGCGCCCAGTACGTGTGGAACTCCCGCCGGTGACCGTCGAGCACGAGGACCGAGTCCAGCGGACCATCGCTTGCGGACAGACCCCAGACTGATGCTGAGTAATCACGCCACCCCGCGGGATTCGCAATCGCGTACGCCCGCTGCGATAGCACGGCCCTGCGCGAGTTCTGGAAATAGTCCGTGCCGTGCGCACGTGTGTACGCATCTGTTATCCCGCGGAAGTCGATCCACATTTGCGAGTATTGGTGTCCGAAGAGCGGTGCGAATTGAACGAAGCGCTCGCCTTCGAAATCAGCCCACCGGTAGGTGTCGGCCCACTCGGTCCAAGCTTCAGGCTGGACGGGATGAGTTGGGGATCCAAGCGCCATGGCGTACAGGATCATCGCCTCGTCGTAACCATGCCAGTGCGTCGTGATGAAGCCACGCTCGTTCTGGTACGGAGCCGGATCCGGCCGCCACCCCATGCTGAGCGTCGTCTGTCCATCACGAGCCCACTGCCAATCAGCACGGAAGTACAGGGAGTCGGCGAGTGCGCGAATCGTCGAGTCCGCAGCGTCATGATGGTCGAAGTACTGGCGGCACACCATTGCTCCCGCAAGCAGCAACCCCGTGTCTATGGTGGAGAGTTCGACGCGGTCGAACCGGCGTCCATTCTCCATATCGAGAAAGTGGTAGAAGAAGCCACGGTATCCCGTCATTCCCGCTGTTGCCGTACCCTGTGGCGCGTTCCAGAAAAAACGCAGCGTGGCGAGAACGCGATCACGCGCCTGATCGCGCGTGACCCACCCGTGTTCCACTCCGATCGGATACGCGGTGAGCGCGAACCCGACAGCCGCGACGCTCGAGAACGAGTGTGTTGGCCATCGGTCAGGGACGAGTCCGTTGCGCGGATTTGTCGTTTCCCAGAAATACGCGAAGGTGCGCCGTTGCAGCGTATCGAGGAACGCCGCGTCACGCGGTGCGATCGTGCGGCGCGTCGACGGCGCCGCGCGCGGCGGAGCC
>JBPCQO010000087.1:0-3960 GCA_050998035.1 Gemmatimonadaceae bacterium
TGACGCGCGCGGCGGGCGCATACCCGCACGGATCAGTGTACGTCACCAGAGCGCGCCCGAACGAATCGAGTGAGAACGGCGTGAGCTCCGCGCGTGCAACCGGCGCGTGGTACGAAACGATACCGCATATACGACCGATGGCTGCGTGGAACGCCGTTATGTCGGAGTAGCCCATCACGGCTCGTGGCCGGCGCCGGAGTGCCTCCCAGTCCAGGCCAGAGAGGATGCGCATCGCGCCGTAGCCCCCGCGCAGACACCAGATGGCGTCGACCGAATCGTCGCGCAGCATGCGATTGAAATCGGCCAGGCGTTGTTCGTCGGTTGCGGCGAAGTAGCTGTAGCGTGCGAGCAGATATTCACCAAGCACCGGTTCCCAACCGAACGATTGCACGGTTTCACATCCGCGCTGGATATCCGCTTCGCCATGGAGAGGCCCGGACGGCGCGATGAGCGCAACGCGCGCTCCGGGCACGAGCGACTGAACAGGTAACAGCGATTGTATTGGCATGATTTGTAACAAGATATAGACGCATAACAACCGCTGTCACGAACAACATATGGCACACGCGTTGCCCGTCCTACTGGACGTAAAAGAAGAGTATCATACGTCTCTTGGAGGAAAACGTCATGGCCGGTAGCAACAAGAGCAACGATCAAAACAGTGGCAAGAATAACAGCTCCAAAAGTTCCGACGGCGGTAAGAACCCCAGCGGTCCAAAGAGCTCGGGGCTGGAGGCTGCAAGCTCCACGTCCTCTACGCATCCAGATGATCTGGAAGGGAGCATGGGTGGCTCCCAGGGTAACGCCAATAACCCGACTTACAGCGATGGCGCGGGACAATCCGGAAGCAGGGATAATTCCGGCACGTCGGGCAGCTCCGGTTCGTCGAGTAGATCGGGCATGCCGGGGAGCTCTGGCAAGTCGGGAAGCACAGGCGGTAGCTCAGACAGCACGAGTGGTTCGCGCGGAGAGGGCGGCTACGGTGATGACACGGGCTACACCGGCGGATCTAGCACCGGAGGATCCAGCGCTGGCGGATCTAGCAAGTCGCGTAGCGGGCATTCGGCCAGCGGCAGCGGAATGGGAGAGAAAGATGATGATGATTTGCAGGCAGATGGTAGCTCGAGCGGCCGGAGCGGATCAGGCAATACGGGCGGGAACTCTGGCGGCTCCAGCAGCACCGATGGTAAATCGGGCGGCATGAGTGGATCTGGTGGATCCAGTAGCGGCTCCGGTGGAAAGGGCGGCTCAGGGAGCACTGGCGGAACGGGTGGATCGTCCGGCGGCACGGGCGGTCGATCCGGCAGCCGGTGATACTGCCCCACGGTGACCGGATTCACCACGCCGGCGAATCCGATCGGCAAAGGCGCGCCCGAAAAGGCGCGCCTTTGTTATCTCAGTGGGATTGCGCCTGATTGCACCCATATCTTTCGACAGTGTCAATACTGCAGCATTCCACCGTCATCCTGGCGACCGCCTGCGCCATCCCGTGGATCGCCGCGCCACTGATCGCCGTTGCGCGAATGGCACGCTCGCGAACGCTCAGGGAGGAGTCGCCGGATGTGCCCGCTGTGGCGTTTCGAGCGAGCGTCATCGTCCCGGCCCGCAACGAAGCCGGGAACATCGCCGACTGCCTGCGCGGCGTGCTAAGCTCTACATACACACCGCTCGAAGTCATAGTGGTCAACGATCACTCCACCGACGACACGGGTAATATCGCGCGCGCCATCGCCGCCACTGACCCGCGCGTCTGCGTGCTGGACAATCCCGATCTACCGCCAGGCTGGTTCGGAAAGCAGTGGGCCTGCTCACAAGGCGCACGCGCGGCGACAGGAAACGTCCTGATCTTTGTCGACGCGGACACGCGTATCGCGCCGGATCTCATCGTGCGCTCTGTAAATGGAATGCTGCGCACATCGGCAGATCTGTACTCAGTGATCGGACGGCAGGAGATGCACACGTTCTGGGAGCGCATGATTCAGCCGCAGATCTTCAACGTGCTCGCCAATCGGTACGGGGGAACGGAAGTGGTGAACGGATCACGTCATGTCTACGACAAAATCGCGAATGGGCAGTATCTCATGATCCGCCGCGCCGCGTACGACGCGCTTGGCGGCCACGCATCGGTGCGTATGTATGTAGCCGAGGATCTGATGCTGGCACAGAAGTTCTTCGAGGCGGGGCGCAAAACCGTACTGGTGCTGGGCTGGGATCAGCTCGCAACGCGCATGTACACCTCACTCGGCGAACTCATCGCGGGTTGGCGAAAGAACGTCTACGCCGGTGGGCGCCATGCTATGCCGGGCGGCCGAGTGGGCCAGGCGCTGTTCTCGTTCGTGCTCCCACTGCCCGCACTGATGCAGCTCGTACCGGTGCTCGTCCTGATCGCATCGGCGTTTGGATTGGTATCGCCTGGCGTTGCGCTCTGGAGCGGAATCGTGACCGTTGCTCTGCTGCTCTGGTGGACTTCCATCTACGCGTTGAACGGCGAGCGCGTGTGGTACGCACTGCTCTTCCCCGTAGGCGCGGCTGCGATGCTAGACATACTACTCTCCGCCGTAGCCAGAGGGAATAATGGGGACTAGAAGGGAAGAGAGTACACCAGCGGTAGCCCGAACGCGGCAGCGTAGAATCGCCAGATCACATCGCCACATCGTCACCTGTGAGTTACCTGTAAGTCACCTGTTCGCGGCAGAATGATCGTCTCCGTGTAGCAGCGCTCCACCGGTTGACCGAGTGCCGCCGTACCGTGCTCTGGTGCGTACACTCGTCGAGGCCCGGCGTCTCATCAACAGCTCAGATGAACCGGCGTCCATGGACGAGATTCTCGTCCAGCTCGGATTCACCGGACCAGCACGCGCGCTGGACCCGTTGGCGTGCGACCGGCTCGGCCTACCACGAGGCGTTGCGCGAGCACGAGTTGCTCGCGGCGACGGAGCGCTCCGTGCGCTCGTTGTGGAGATCAGCGTTGACGGCGAAAGTCGGCATGTGCTCACAACCATCGCGCGTCAGCTGTCGACGCGTGTGCCACACCTGCTGTGGTTGATTGTTGCGGTGCAGATAGGAAGCCCGCTATTCACCGTTATGGTGTGGCGCACGTGCTCTCCTCACCCACAGCTGCTGGCGCTGACCAGCGACCGTGGTGCGGTGGTCGACAGCGACGCGGAGACGCTGTGCGCGCTGGCAGCGTGTACCGGAGGTCCGTCCGGGGATGTGATGCGGCACCTGCGCTGGACGGACGTGCTGGGACGCGAGGCGGTCACGCGCCGATTCTACCGTGCGCTGGAAAACTCGGTCGGTGAGCTCACAGCATCGCTCGGCCCTCACGTTCCAACTAGCGCGGCACGAGAAGTTGCGCTCCTGACCACCAGTCGGCTCTTGTTCCTCTCCTTCGTGGAAACCAAGGGATGGCTCAATGCGGATTTTGGCTTCCTGGCGAATGGGTTTGCGGACTGCGTCGCAGCCGGCGGCGGGTATCACAGGCGGGTGCTCGAACCGCTCTTCTTCGGCACGCTGAATACGCGCACATCGGCACGGGCTGCGCGCGCTCGTGCGTTTGGACGGGTTCCCTTTCTCAATGGTGGTCTGTTTGCTCGCTCTGCTCTGGAGCGGCAGTGGCGACGCCACAGCTTCTCCGACGAAGCGTTGGGCGCCTTCTTCGGCGACCTGCTGGTGCGGTATCGTTTCACCTCACGCGAGGGCGCGAGCGGTTGGTCTGATGCCGCGATTGATCCGGAGATCCTCGGCAAGGCCTTCGCATTGTTGATGAGCGCGGATGAGCGGAAAAAGGGAGGCGTGTTCTACACACCACAAGCACTGGTTGAGCGACTGACAGTGCTCACGCTTGTCCCGGCCCTTACGTGCGCCGAAGTCTCCGCTGAGACTGTGGAGCGGGCTCTGGAGGGACGGCCTCTGGAGGTGCTTGACCTGGACGATCGTAGTCGCGCGGCGCTGCTGGAT
>JBPCQO010000144.1:0-28253 GCA_050998035.1 Gemmatimonadaceae bacterium
GCTATCTCGTTCTGCATCTGTCGTGCAAACTCCATGGGTGTGGATTGTGCGAGCCCGCTGTGCGGGCGAGCTGTATTGTACTCCTCTCTCCAGCTCTCGATCTTGGCGCGCGCATCGGCGAGCGAGAGAAACCAGTGCTGGTTCAAGCATTCGTCCCTGAGCTTCCCATTGAAGCTCTCGATGTAGCAGTTCTCCACCGGATGACCAGGACGGATGAAGAGCAGCGCCACGCCGCGATGATGCGCCCAGGCATCGAGTGCTCGACTGACAAACTCCGGTCCGTTGTCGCAGACGATGCTCGTCGGCAGTCCACGCGTACATGCCAGTCGCTCAAGCACGCGCACCACGCGATCGCCAGAGAGCGAGGTGTCGACCTCGATCACCGGACATTCACGAGTGCAATCGTCGACCAGCGTGAAGGCTCTGAACACGCGACCACTGGCGAGTGTGTCGCGCACGAAGTCCATGCTCCATCGCTCATTCGGCGCACTCACCGCTGGCTTCACCACGCGTGGCCTCGCCACACGCTTCTTCGAGCGACGGCGCACCGCCAGCCCCTCCTCTCGGTAGATCCGCTCGATGCGCTTGTGATTGTCCGGCCAGCCATCACGGTGCAGACGCCACACGAGCCGCGGCACACCCCATCGTGGCCTTTCTGCGGCGAGCGTCTTGATGCGCCCGCGCAGTGCCTCGTCGCTGGCATGCTGCACCACGTAGCGACACAGCGCGCGATGCACACCGACATAACGACATGCACGGCGCTCGCTCAGTGAAGCCCCGTTCACCTCGGCGCTCGCTGCAACGTGGGTGACCACAGCGCGCCGCTGATCGGTGGTCACCATTCTTTTCCCAGCACGTCCTTCAGCACCTGGATGTTGAGCGCTTGATCGGCAACCAACCGCTTCAGTCGGCGATTCTCTTCCTCAAGCGCCTTGAGCCGGCTCGCCTCGCTCACGCTCATGCCGCCGTACTTCCGCTTCCAGCTGTAGAACGTCTGCCCCGAAATGCCGTGTCTCCTCAAGAGTTCCGAAGTCTTCGCTCCTGCCGCTGACTCTTGCAGGATTCCTACGATCTGCGCCTCGGTGAATCGGCTCTTCCGCATCCTCCAGTCCTCCTGGCCACCCGGAGGGCGGCCGGTCAGACTGTCAACTTAACTTTGGACCCATTCTGTGGGGGAACGTCATATCAGCTACTATGTAAGGCTTGTCCTCCCAGGGCACGCCGGGCTCCGATGGGTGCTCGACGATGGGGATGTGATCGTGCTCCCAGCTCTTACCGCCATCGCGCGAGCGACGCACGAAAAGTCCGCCGCGCGTCGCGCCGTGCGCCCAGTACTCCGCGGTCCCCAACCGATCGAACGCCATATAGCACAGGATCGCGTGACCCTGTCGATCGAACGTGACCGACACGTCGCCCGACACGCGATAATTGGGCGGCTCCGTTCCAGTGGCGATAGTCCAGTGACGCCCGCCGTCATCGGACCATGCGGCGTGCGCGTTATCCTGGTAAACAGCCACGACATGACTGGGATGCCGCGGATCCACCGCGATGGACGGCTCCGTGAAGAAGCCGGGCTGCGGTGTCACCGTGGTTATCGCCGCACCCGGCGCGTCTGGCAGCACGCGCTCGGTGACGCGAGCAACAGCCTGCGCTCCGGCGACAGCAGGAAGCGCTACAAGGAAGATGCGCGCGCCGAACTTCATGAGCATCATGGCTTTGCCGGCGGCATGTTCGTGAGGAGATAGCGTGTCAACAGCGAGTACACATGCAGCGTTGTACCGGTACCTTCACAGATGCAGTGCGATCTGTTTGGGTACACCATCAGGTCAAACGGCTTGTCCAGTGCCACCAACCGGTTCACCAGACGTTCGGTTCCCTGATAGTGCACGTTGTCATCCCCCGATCCGTGCACGACGAGCAGCTTCCCCTTCAGTCCCTGCGCAAAGTTGATCGGAGATCCCACATCGTAGCCGTGCGCGTTGGTCGACGGCAGGCCAACGTAGCGCTCTTCATAGATCGAGTCATACAGATGCTGGTCCGCGACTGGTGCGACGGCCATTCCGACCTTGTACACATCCGGGAAACGGAACATCGCGTTGAGCGTGCTGGATCCACCGCCGCTCCACCCCCAGATCGCGACCCGGCTGCTGTCGGCGTATGCATGTGCGCGAGCGAACGACTGCACCGCGTCAGCCTGCTCGCGACTGGCGATCGGCCCGATCGCACCGTAGATCACCTTGCGCCACGCTCGCCCCTTCGGTGCTGGCGTCCCGCGATTGTCGAAGCTCACAACGATGTAGCCGAGGTCGGCGAGCATGCGGTGCCACAGCATGCCCGGTCCGCCCCATCTGTCCATTACCGTCTGAGCGGCCGGCTCGCCATATACCTGGACCAGCACCGGATACTTCTTGCTGCGGTCAAAGTTGCGCGGACGGATCATCCATCCGTCGAGAGTGGCGCCATCAGTCACGGGCACCTGGAAGAACTCCACTGGAGGCTGGACCATTGCAGCCGTCGCGGCGCGCAATGTCGCGTTGGATACGAGAGTCCGCGCTGACCGGTGCGACGGGAGAGCAACGATGTCGATCACCGGCGGAGTATCGAACGTCGAAAATGTGTGCTCCGCCCACTGAGCTGTCGGCGAAATGGAGTAGGCATTGGTACCCGTCTCGCTCGCGGGCGTGATGCGTACCGGCGCTCCGGGGTTCCTGAACGACACGCGATAGAGATATCGCTGAGTCGCATTCTTTGGTGACGCGATGATGTACACCCACCCGTGCGGCTCATCCAATCCAGCGAGCGACAGAACGTCGTACTCGCCGGGTGTGACGAGCTTGAGAGCGCCGCCGTCGCGCGATCCGAGATACAGGTGACGCCAGCCGTCGCGCTCGCTCTCCCAGAGGAAGTGCTTCTCTCCATCGAGCCACGGCACGTCATCCACGACATTGACCCAGGTGGTGTCCTGGTCAGTGAGCACATGCTTGATGTCGCCCGTCGTGGCGTCTGCTAGGACGAAGTCGTTGTGATTCTGCAGCCGGTTCATCCGCTGGATCGCAACGTCGGTCGGACTGGCCCATTCCATCCAGGGGACATAGTTCTGGCGTGGATCACCTGCGAGCTTCGCCCATACCACGGGGCCACCTGCGACGCCCACGATGCCGGCACGAACCGCGGAGTTGGTCTCTCCGGCCTTGGGGTACTGAATCAGCTTGGTGACCGGATACAGCGAGTCGGTGTCGTTGATGAGCGTGAAGTCGCGCACGCCGGACATGTCGAACTGCCAGAAAGCGATATGCCTGGAATCAGGACTCCAGCGGAATCCATCGCGCAGACCGAACTCCTCTTCATACACCCAATCGCTCATTCCGTTGACGAGCGTGCGGGTCGCGTCATTCGTGAGTCGCGTTGCCGTGCCGCCATCAGCCGGTTCCACATAGAGGTCACCGGCATGCACGTACGCGACGCGCAATCCATCGGGCGAGAACTTCGCGAACATGAGCGAGCCTGGCTCCGCGTCTGGATCGATGCGGTGCAACTTGCTCGTGCCGAGGTCGAGCACCCAGAAGTCGCCGCGCGTGTTCTGCCTCCACACGCGCTGCCCGTTCGTGAAGACGATCAGCTTGTGTCCATCCTTGGACCAGTCGTAACCCTCAATCCGTAGCGGCGCCGTCGATACGGAAGGTCGTAGCAGCTGTGCGGATACCACCACCTGCCGTCCTCCGGTCGCGGCGTCGTACTGCACGATGTCCGTTCCGCCGGATATCGCTGCGGACGGCTCCAGCGTGGTGTAGTGCACTCCATCCGCACGCCAGCGTGCCGGCGCGGCGCGTTCACCGGCGTACGTTCGCGAGGCGAAGATCGTGTGCAGCGACGAATCAACTGACGCGGGGAGCTGCGCACGAGCTGGCAGCGGCAGACCGCAGAGGGCCAAGGCGGCCGTAGTAGCGCATATCGCGCATCTTCTCATGATCTGGCGTGCGATTTCCGTCAACGGCAAGTTCCTTGTGCTCACTGTAGCGATCGTGTCGTCGTTGAATAGCGTGGTTTCACGATGTATAGTATTAACGAGCGCCGTGTCATTGCGCGCGGTGCGCCACGTCGCTGGTCATCCGTATAATTTCATCAGAGTTGCCCGTCAGCTCCCACCGGATGAGCGACATGGGAATCAGTCCCGCCGCGTTGAACTCGTCCATGAAGCGCTGCGTCGTGTATGCATTCCCGAGCTGCTTGGCGCGTTCGTCCAGGAGCTGATCGAACTGGGTCTTGCCGATGATGTAGCTGGTGCCATATGCCGGCTGCTGCAGATAGAGATGCTGCTCCTCCGAGACAGTATTGCCATCCACGCGCAGCCACCCACGCGGCGTCCAGTCGGAGGCGAACTTCTTCGCCTGCTCCATCGTGAAGTCATTGCTCTGCAGGTGCAGGTCACCCAATGCTCGGGCCGCGCGTTCGGCGATGAGAACGTAGATGAGCTCGCTCGACCTCGGCCGCCCGTCGAGAAAGCCCTCATGCATCATCATCTCTTCCATCGCCGTCGCGAACCCCTCGGTGCGGGTGACGAAGATGTTATACAGCAGCGGTCCACGCCTGATCGGATCCGGATGCGGATCCGCGGTCATGCGCGCGAGATCGAACCAGTGATAATCGTGGGTCAGCATCACGATCGGATCTCGATAGCTCACCTCGTTGAAGAATTCACGTGGCTGATCAGGTGGGCTGAATGCTCCCGCGCGCGCCCGGAGTGCCGGATTCATGTAGTCACGGACCGTCAGGACATGGTGATTGCGAAGGAACGCGATGTACTCCGTGACCGCACTATCGAACCCACGGGTGTACGCGCCCGCGGTCGAGATCGGAACCAGCGGTGGGAGGTTGCGATCCCTATCTTCCTCGAGCTTGAGCGCGGCGCGGGAGCGCGCGAGCTCCCTGCGCATGAGCACTTCTTCTTCCGCCCAGGTGTACGGGACGAGCTGAACGTTCTTTAGGTACCAGTTATAGTTGGCGATTCCGATGCCTGATAGTCCCGTTTTCGACGGCGTCTGCTGTTCCAGCCAGACACGGAACAGGTCGGTGGCTTGGCGCGCCTGCTGCGCCGCGGAATCGACCGCTGCATTGGTCCCGGCTACCCGAGTGGATAACGCGGCCAGATCCGCACTCTGCTGCCGGACGCTCCGGATGCCGTAGATCCAGAGATCTCTACCATTCCCGTTCAGATTTCCTCTCGCCTCCTGAAGGAACTTGGGGATGGTGCGGAGCCTCGCGGTTAGCTCTGCCGCGCGTTGGGGAGTGAGCGGGAACTGCCACGTCCACAACTCGATCGCGCCGGCGGGGACTGTCCCTTCGCGCGCGGGCTGGTCGCTACGCGAAGGGAAGAACGAGACGTAGAACGCTGGGTTCCTCGCCCACGGCCGGAGCACGCGATAACTGAAATCGAGGCCGTTCATCTCGGCCCGGACTATGTGATAGTCTACCTGCTCCGGCACTGACCAGCCGGTTGTATCGATAGCCGCGAGCCGGTGTTGGTATTTGGCCAGGGCGGCGTGCTGTGCCGTCATGGCGGAGGCGGAATAGTCAGGGACGCCATCTACCAGCTTAGGCTGCTGGAACGTGCGCCAGTCGTTGAAGAACGTGACCAGGTCCGCATACCGGGCGCTCCGCCGTCCGCCCGGCGTACTCTGCGCCGGGCAAATGGGGACAAGCGCGAGCATTCCCATAAATGCGAGCGGTACTCCGCGGGCGAGTTTCACGGTCATCAGCGTAGTCTCCAGGCGTGGAGGTCTGGAATCGTTGCACGGGTAGCTGGCGATGATGGTCTCCTGCCGGCGCTTCGTGAGTGTGAGCGGCGCGCATCGTCATCTCCAGCACATCTTACGATTTCTCGTATACTGTATACAATACGATCAAAGGCGAGGCGCGGGAAGTGGAGGGAGGACGTCAATCTGACGTCTCGTCACTGCCCAGGTACCCACGCCTCCCCGCTCTTCCCGCTCGCCTCCGATTGAACCTGTTGGATAGTGAATATCACATGCATCCGGCGCCGCAGCGCCAGGAGGGCCACCATGAGTTATACGTCAGATCGCCTGTCGGACTGCACGTCTCGATACGAGCGTGGCATGGCCGAGCCAGCACGCGGAATCACTCAGGGCCGCGTACGCGCGGGTCTCGTCGCGCTTCTGCTCTCGCTCGCCGCCATCGCTGTCGTGACGCAGGGCGTCGCAGCGCAGGCGGTCAGTCCGAACTACATCGCGGATCTGCGCTGGCGATCCATCGGGCCGTATCGCTCCGGCAACGTCTCCGCCGTGACGGGAATCCCCGACGATCCCACCACCTACTACATCGGTACGCCGGAAGCCGGAGTGTGGAAGACGTCCGATGGGGGAACAGTGTGGAAGCCCATCTTCGACGATGCACACGTAGCATCAGTCGGTGCAATCGCAGTGTCGCCCTCCAATCCTGAAGTCGTCTATGTGGGTACCGGCGATCCGTCCGGTTGGTCGTTCACGCCCGGCAACGGTGTCTACAAAACGACAGACGCGGGCAAGACGTGGAGGAACATCGGCCTTGAGAAAACGCAGTACATCAATTCCGTCATCGTCGATCCAAAGAATCCCAACATCGTCTTAATAGGCGCGATCGGGGCTCCGCAATCAGGCGGTCCCAGCAACACCGCCCGCGGCGTGTATCGCTCAACCGATGGAGGGGTCACATGGAAGAACGTCCTATATAAGGACGCCTACACGGGCGTGAAAGATATGGCATACGACGTCGCCGACCCGCGGGTGATGTACGCTGCATTTCAACGCGGGAGCTTGGGAGTGTCGCCGGCCGACTTGGCGGGACTGTCGCCGCTAGGCACCGGCATCTACAAGTCGACTGACGAGGGCGCCACATGGAAGCTGCTGAACGGCAAGGGACTACCGGAGGGCATACCGAGCTTCGAGCTTGCTGTGGCTTCGGGAACTCACGGGAAGCGAGTCTATGCGGAAGCGCAGGGTGCTGGCCGCGATGCGCGCGGGGTCTATCACTCCGAGGATGGCGGCGACTCATGGTCGCTTGGGACGAAAGAGATCGGTAGTGCCGGAGGGCGCATCTACGCGGATCCGAAGAATCCGGATGTTGTCTATCTCATGGGCACATCGATGTACCGCTCGGTGGACGGCGCGCACAAGTTTACCTCATACAAGGGCGCACCGGGCGGTGACGATAACCGCGACCTGTGGATAGATCCATCAAACCCGCGCCGGATGCTCATGGGAGCGGACCAGGGGCCAAGCATCAGCGTCGACAATGGCGAGACGTGGACCCCATGGTACAATCTCCCGAACGGTCAGTTCTACAACGTCACCACCGACGGTGACTTTCCGTATCGAGTGTGCGGGGCGCAGCAGGATAGCGGCACTGCATGCGTGTTGAGCCAGAGCGACTACGGGCGAATCCGCGAAAATGATTGGTATGCGGTGGGAGGCTTCGAGCGCGGTGCAATCGTTCCAGATCCGCTCGATTCGCGCTGGATCTACACGCAGGGATGGTATCACGTGCTGCGGCGGTACGATCGGATCACCGGGCAGGTCGCAGTCCTCTACACGCCAACGCCAGAGGATCGCTTCGGCGGTTTGCCACCAATGGCTTTCTCTCCGCAGAACCCGCGTCTGCTGTACATGGCGGCTCAGTACGTCATGGCTTCGAGCGACAGTGCTCGGCACTGGCACCACATCAGCCCAGATCTGACCGCGGGCGCAGCCGCTCCCGATACCAGCCAGTCCGCTCCGCAATTCCGCCATTACGATCCGTTCATTCAGACGATGTCTATTTCCGTTGTCGACAACGGAGAGATCTGGGTGGGAACCAACAACGGAGTGATCCAACTGACCCGCGATGGTGGAAAGAGCTGGACGAACGTCACGCCACCAGGATTGCCAGCACGAGCCGTCGTCAATATCATCGACGCGTCACACAGCAACGACGCCGTTGCCTACGCCGCGGTCAACGCGCCCGGCGACTCACACCCGTACATCTATCGCACGGCAGACTTCGGCAAGAGCTGGACAAAGATCGTGACTGGGCTACCCGACAACGGATTGGTCCGCGTTGTACGTGTGGACCCCATTGCACCCAATCTGCTGTATGCCGGTACCGTGACCGGTGCGTGGGTCTCCTTCGACCGTGGCGACCACTGGCAGTCATTGCAGCTAAGTCTTCCGAACACCGTCGTCAGCGACATCACGGTCCACCGGAACGATCTCGCGATCTCGACGTATGGCCGCGGTCTCTGGGTTCTGGATGACGTGACGCCGTTGCGACAGGCGCACGCGGCGGTGGCCTCGAACTCGGCGGCCTATCTCTATGCGCCGCAGGCGACCTACCGCGTGCGCTGGGATAATGATCAGGATACGCCGCGGCCGCCCGAGGTACCAGCAGGTGAAAATGCGCCCGAAGGTGCGATCATTTACTATCACCTGAAGACTCACACATCGGGCCCGATCAGCCTGTCCATTCGCGATGCGCATGGCAACCTGGTTCGGCAATACACCAATGTCGCGCCACCACCCGCGTTGATGCCGAACGTGCCGACGTACTGGTTTGCACCACCAGCTGGGCTGCCCACAACAGCTGGGTTGCATCGTGTTCTCTGGGATCTGCGCTACCCGGATCCACAGACGCTACCCTATGGCTATTCCGGCGATATGCTCACGTACACGGAATACACTCTGACATGGCATGCCGTGAAAGGGAACACCCCGCGGGTGCAGCCTCCCGGTCCGCTCGCTATACCCGGTAAGTACGAGGTGCAGCTGAGCGTCGATGGCCATACTTACACGCAGGCGTTCACGATCGAAACTGATCCGCGGCTTGTCGTGCCGCAGGCTCACCTTGTCGCGCAATTGCAATCCGAGCAGAGGATGACCGCAGGGATGGCGGTGAGCTACGCCGGCTTCAACCAGATCGATCGAATGCGCAAGGTGCTGGCCGCCGATGCGGCAAGCGCTGTGGGTAAGCCTATGGCAACTTCTATTACTGCAGCCGCACGGACGCTGGATCAACAACTCTCTACGTTGGCCAACGGACCCGAGGGAGGCTTCGGGATGGCCAACCGTGACCTCGCACGACACCTTGAGGACGCAGACTTTGGTGATATGCTCCCAACACCGAGCAACCTGGAGGCAACAGAGGCCAACTGCCGGCAGATCGACGTCGCGCTCGCTGATTTCCACCGGATACAAACGACCACGGTGCCGCAGCTCAATGCCATGCTGTTGCAGGCACAGCTCACTCCGCTGCCAACGGAACTACCGCTGGCTGGTCCGGGATGTGTGGGAGCACTGAACCACCCAGCGCGATCAGTCCAATAGTCTAGCCTGACTACTGGACTGATCGAACACAGAAACATACGCCGATAGTTCTTCGAGTGAAGAGCTATCGGCGTATGGAATCGTGGTACAAGAGCTAGGAACAGCTACGAGCAGGTCGGTGCGCTAGTTGGTTTTGTGTCCCAGTAAACTCGCGTTCCAAAGTTATCGGCTCCCTGCTGCGCGATCGCCGCATTCAGATTGGCTGCGTTGACCGACGCTTCTGTCGTGGAGTAGTAGAATCGACGCGGAATATAGGGCACGATCGTATTAGGCCCGGGAACCACATTGGATGGCTGGCATGTACGCCGCCACTCCGCCCATGCCTGACCGTCATCTGAGAACAACGCTATCCACTTCTGCGTTGCAATCTGCTTGAGTCCCGCGGTTCCGCCCTGGTAGGCGATGGCCGGATTGACGAGAAACGTGTTGATTGCCGCCGTATTGGTGACACCCCACTGCGCCATTGAAGCCATTATAGCGCCGTTGTAATCCGTAGCTGCCTCGCCGTGTGGTACTCCGCCCAGACCGCGCTCTGCCGCTTCAGCCCGGATGAAGAGCAGTTCGGCGTAGGTCATGAGGTATGACGGAGTTGCCAATCCCGCAGACGTACCAAACGTGCCATAGGAGGTGACACCGGGGTAGAAGATCGTTCCTGGCCGGGAAGCTTTGCGATACCACGCGTTAGCCGAATCCTGACTGAGTGCTGCTGGCATTCCTCCGTACCCGCCCGGGTACGCTGAAGAGTCCACGACCGGCTGCCCGTATACACGTATCCGTGGATCACCTTGTGGAGCCATGAGTGATGTCATGGTGCGGGCGAGTCGGGCATCATCACGCGTTTTGAGATTGTCCGCGAACGGGTTGTCCGACACACCGTCACCAGGCCACACTAGCTTGGCGTTGTCGGCATTTGACTGGAACACCCCGCCGGCGTCGCCGAACGCGACCTTGAGCTCCGCATTCGCTGTTGCCGGGTCCACATTCACCAGACGCATCGCGTAGCGCGCGTGCAGCGAATTGGCGAAGCGGCGCCACTTCGTGAGATCGCCGCCGTAGATGGGATCCGCAGAGCCGAGGCCCGTGGCACCGGCCGAAGCGGCTCCCATTGCATCCGTCGCGGCTTTGAGGTTGACGAAGAAGCCGGCGTAGATGTCCTTCTGCGCATCGTACTTCGGAGTGACCACTCCGGAATCGGCTTTGATAGCCTCGGAGTAAGGTACGTCTCCCCATTCATCCGTGAGATAGCTGAAGTCCCACGTCTGAAGCACCATCGCTGGACCATAAATACCTGCCTGGCCAGCCGTCTTCCCCTTGGCGATAACCTGCCGGAAGTCGGGCAGATCGTTGGTATATCCAGCGTTGAAAGTGCCCGTGGTTCCGTCTGCCTGGAGACTGATGTATGAGTCCGCCGTTGGATAAGTCGTATTCGCGAGCTGCTGTGTTATGATGGCCGGACCACCGAACACGACCCAGCGCCGCACCGATGCAGCCGTGGCACTCGTGAATAGTGCACCAGCAGGTGCGGTGGTTGGGCTGTTCGGGTTCCGGTTGGCAGTCGTGATGTTCTCAACATTGCACGCCACTGCACCGGCCATGAACGCCAGCGCCGTAGGGCCGCGTAGCCAAGTCTTGTTCATCGATTCCTCGTTGGGGTGCGGTGGCGGTTATGGAGTGACCTGCAAGGTGAGGCCGATGCTGCGATTCGTAGGCAGGGGAGCGAATTCCAATCCCTGAGAGTTTCCGGTTCCATACGTGAACTCCGGATCGATGTTCGGAACGTGAGAATGCGTCCACAAGTTGCGACCTACGAGCGCCACATTGACGGACTGCGCATTGAAGCGGTTTGCGAATGTAGATGGCAGGTCATAGCCAACGCGGACTTCCCGTAGCTTGACGTAGCTGTCATCGTACGTATAGGCCTGATTGATCAGCCAGAGCGACTGGAAGTACTGCTCCGACGTGACGTTTATCGTGTTGGGTTGATGTGTCTTCCGATCGATCCCGTTCACCACAATTCCGGGGCTGTTCCAAGCAACCTCTCGCCCCTTCAGCGTATTCCCGCAGTTGCCGCTCTGATCGCACATCATGTTCGTGTTGCTGAAGATCTTCCCACCCTGGTGGAAGTCGAACAGGAAGCTTGCGCTGAAGCGACTGAGCCTGAACTCATTGTTCCAGCCGCCGACCCATCGCGGATTGATGTTGCCTAGCACCGCCTGAGGACCACGGATTGGCATCCCGTTCTGCGTGAGGAGGTTTCCGGCAGAATCACGCAAGAACGTGTAGCCCGTTAACTGCCCATATGGCTGCCCGACAGTTGCCGTGGTTGACGCGCTCCGCTGAGTTCCAAGCACCACAGTCGTCAGACCTGGGGTGAGCGCGACCACCTTGCTCTTGTTGCTTGCGTAGTTCACGGTGCTCGTCCAGTTCAGGCCATGGTCTGAGCGTAGCGGCTTCACAACCATGGAAGCCTCAAACCCCTTGTTCGAGATCTGGCCCGCATTGATTGCTTGCGTGAAGAAGCCAGATGTGGGCGGGATCACGAGGTTGAGAATCTGATTCTTCGTCTGCTTGTTATAGTAGCTCGCGTCCAGCGTGATTCGGCTGTCGATGAACGCGAGCTCGGCGCCCATCTCGGCACTAGTCGTCTGTTCTGGCTTGAGGGCGGCGTTCGCGAGGTTGTCGGAGAGCGAGAACTGCGGAAGAGAGCCGAACTTGGTCGCGGCACCCTGAAACACTGTCAGAAGCTGGTACGGTGCGGCGTCGCTGCCCACACGAGCGTAGGCACCGCGAAGCTTGGCATATGTGAGAACCTTGGACTTCAACTGCGGCAGAGCATTGGTCAGCACGATGGAGGTGTTGACGCCAGGATAGAAGTACGAGTTCTGTCCTTGCGGCAGCGTCGAGGACCAATCCGTACGGCCGGTAGCTTCGACCGTCCACCAGTCATCCCAAGTGAGCGCTCCCGATTCATACGCACTGTTGACACGACGGTCTGAGGAGAACTGTTGCAGGGTGGGCGTGATGGCTGCGTTGGAGACGTTGTAGATCCCGACGACCGAGATGCCTGGCGTGGAGACGTTCGCATTGCCGAAAGTGTTGCGTCGCAGTGTTCCACCGAGAAGCCCGTTGAACACCAGTCGCTGCGTGAGTGCCTTGTTGGAATTTAGCAGCAGATCAACATTGCTCTCGGTGTTGTTCTGGGTCGCATTCGCAAATGCGCCTGCGTAGTTCGGATCGGAGTACTGGATATTGCCGGCGGCAAAGTCGCGGTTAATATCCCAGTTGTAATAATCCTGACCACCGCGCAGTGTCGCCGAGAGCCAGTTGGCAATGGTATATGTGCCACTCACGCTGCCGATTATTCTGTTACGAATATCGTACTCGGGGTTGTAATCCTGCAACCAGTACGGGTTGTTATGAAAGTTGTAGTTCCAGTTGTATAGATTGCCATTCGCGTCGTACTGCTGTGCCTTGAGTTCATCCATGTTCACCTGGCGTCCGAACCAGATAAACTGCTCGAGAATGGCGGTGTTGTAACCCTGGCCCGGACGGTTGTGCGCCTGGTTCTGGCTATACTGCACCGATCCCGACGTGCTGAATCGGTTGCCTATGCGGAAGTTTCCGGCCAGAGCGCTATTGAGCGTGCGGAATGTGTTGTTCGGGATAACACCCCGGACCTCTGCGTTGCCGATCGAGAATCGACCGTTGGCGTTGTCCGTTCCGCCAGACACTGCGAAGGTGTTCGAGAGGTTGTGCCCCGTTTGGAAAAAGCTGTCAGCGTTTCCAGGGTATGCAATAAACGGCGTGGCCTGCCGAACACCGTTGATTACTGGGCTATCGAACTGCGGGATCGGCTGTCCATTCAGGCGCGGACCGTAGCTCTGATCGTATCCGTCATTGATCCCGCCACCCTGTCCGTCTACATACGCAAATTTTCCGGCTGAGCCCTGCCCGTACAGGTTTTGCCATCCCATATATGTCGACGGCGTGTCCCATGTGTAGGTCGTGGTAAGGGACGTCCGCAGCTTTGAGCCGCTGTTGGACCCATGTTTCGTGGTGATAACGATGACGCCGTTTGCCGCGCGGGACCCGTACAGAGCCGCGGCATTCGGACCTTTCAGCACGGAGACTGATTCGATGTTCTCGGGATTGATGTCGTTGATCACGCTTCCGAGATCGAGACCGGACGACGCCGTATTGGACAGCGAACCGCCATTGGGCGATCCACCGCGATTATCGCTTGAGACAGGGACACCGTCGACCACGAAGAGGGGATTATTATTGCCGTTGATCGAATTGGCTCCGCGGATCGTGATCTTCGTTGACGCCCCCGGCGTGCCGGAGCCCGTCACCGTCAGCCCTGAAATCTTGCCTGCAAGCTGATCCACGAAGTTCTGCTCGTGCGTGGTGTTGAGCTCCCTGCTCGAGATCTCCTGTTGGGCAGTTCCGAGTTGGCTCTTCTCCCGCTGCACGCCGAGTGCGGTTGTCACAACTCCTTCGAGCTGATTGACGAGCGCTGCGAGCTTGAAGTCAGCGGTGGTGGTCGCGCCCAGGCGCGGGGTGACGCCGATACTCTTGGCGCTGTACCCAATTCGACGCACCGTGATGGTCACGGCGCCACCGGTCAGACGAGCGGCGGGAATTGTGAAGGTATATCTGCCTTGATCATCAGTAGTCGCGCCGGCGTTGAGCGCCGGGGTAGAGACCGTGGCGGAGGGAATCGCCTCCCCGGTCTCGGCGGTTACGCGGCCAGTGACGGTGGCCGATTGTGCCTGAGACACGGCAGGCGCGGCGAGCATCGATCCGGCAAGCGCAATAACAGTTAACAGCAATCGCTTCATGGGTCCTCCAGGGGGACAGCCGGCAGGCCGGCGGCTTCGGAGTTAGTTCTTGTGGATACAATATCCATTGTCCACGGATATAACATTTGCACTGAATTGCGCAAGAGCGAGTTTTCACGGGGGAGCTGCCTGCCTGGCTCCCCCGGGTGATCTACAGAGTCACGACCGGCTCGATCCCATCGTTAGCCACTGGTACATCTTCATCGGTTCCAGACCGCCGACTCCAAGCCGACCGGAATAGACCTACCGCGGTGTACACCACCACGATCACCACCAGCCACCGCACCGCATCCAGCGGCAGGCTCTTCACGATGAACGCCGCGATCAACACCGCCGGCGCACCACCAAGCAGCATCCCGAACGATGCCCGCGCGTCGTAACCGCCCGCACGGATGAATCGCCAGCTCGCGATCGGCATCAGGAAGGCACAGGAACCCATCATGATTGGGAACGCCGCCGTCGGATTCATTCCGAGCAGCGATACCAGGATCATGCACGGGGCGTACAGCCCGATCCCGATGGTCATGAGCATCCCGAGGATGAGGTTGCCGACGAGCCCGGCTGCGAGGCGTCCGCCCTCCAGCCTCAACAGATCGCCACCCACGGGAATAACATGGGCCTGCGCCGCTAACATCAACAGCGCGGCACCGAGCAACGCAGCTCCCATCCCAAGCTGTACTCTCCGACGTGGCCATTTCGCCACCACGCCGGCCCCGAGCCACGCACCGGCCGCCGCCGCCGCGATCATCAGGATGAGCGTGCGCGCATCCACCGGCACAAGCTTTGTGTAAATGAATGCCTGGAGAATAGTGGGGAACGTGTTACCTACGTTCAACGTTCCGGGCATCCGCTCGTCCCGCACCAGCCGCCAGTGCCGGAAGATCGATGTCGTCGTCGCAAACGACCCGATCCCGAGCGTGTCAAAGAAGTTGGCGACGAATCCAGTCGCGAGATACGGAGCAGTCGGCGCTACTGCCTCCCGTGTGTGTGCGCGCCAGATGGCCCGTCCAACAACGATCAGGTAGAAAACGGTGATCACCGCGAGCGCGCCAAGTAGCGCGTCTCGTGGATCCGGGTGGACCAGGTCGTTCATGAATGCCTCCTATCCGCGTTTGGTTTTGCTTCACGACTCCGTTCCCGTATAACCGGCTTCCAACCAGCCCACTACCTACATGATCGCTCTGGAAACCGTCAGGTCGCGGTTGCAAGCGCCGGCATCGGTCGCGACGCCGCGCTTGGGCGACTCAGAAGGTGATTCTGCAATAGCGTAAGCGTCTCCTCCCGTTCGTCACCAACGAGCTCCATGCGCGGCATGCGAACGCTCTCCGAGCCACAGCCGAGCTCCTGCTGCACCAGCTTGATGTGCTGCACAAACTTCGGCAGTGTGTCCAGTCGCAGTAACGGAAGAAACCATTTGTACAGTTCACGCGCTTCATCAAAGCGGCTCGCCTTCGCGAGCGCAACCAGTTCCACCGACTCCGCGGGGAGCGCGTTAACCAGACCAGCCACCCAGCCAGCGGCACCCATCGCGATGCACTCGACGATCATGTCATCCAGCCCGGCAAATACTGCGAGCCGGTTACCGAGCCGCTCGAGAACCGCCGTAACACGGCGAACGTCTCCACTGGACTCCTTCACGGCGTGCAGGTTGTCGTGACGTGTCAGTTCTTCCAGTTGCTCGGCTGTTACGTCGGTCCCGTACGCGATGGGATTGTTATACAGCATGCACGACAGGTCGGTCGCGCCAATCACAGCACTGAAGTGCGCTTTCATTTCGCGCCAATCGCCCTTGTAGACGTATGGCGGGAGCACCATCAATCCCTGGCACCCAACGCCCGCGGCGCGCCGAGCGAGTGCAACACATTCCGGTGTGCTCAGCCCCGAGATCGCGCCGACGACCGGAACACGGTCGCCAACGGCTTCGACGCACGTGCGCAGGATCGCCACCTTTTCCTCGAACTCGAGCGTTGCGCCCTCACCGAGCGAGCCGAGCGCGACGATTCCGGTGCAGCCATGATTTACGAGCCAGTTCACGTGCCGCGCGATGAAATCGTGATCGACGCTCATGTCGTCGCGGAATGGTGTCGTGATCGCGGGAAAAACACCGGTCCAGTGTTGCTGATCCATCAGTAGAGACTCCTCAGTGGGATGGAGATGTGACGAGCGGCGTGATGTCCGCCACATCGTCGCAAATGGTGGACACGCGCGCCGGCTGCAGCGGCGAGCGGGTGGTATCGGGTTCCCAGTCGAACAGGAACTCGAGTGCTGGGCCACACACACGTCCCTGGCATGGTCCCATACCAGCGCGCGTGTACAGTTTCGCCTGGCGCGAGGATCGTGCGGTTGACAGCGAGCCGTACGGCACATCCTCGCAGCGACATACTACTGTCGTCGGCGTTGGAAGCGTGCGCAGCTCCTCACGTAGCGCAAATGCAACAACCATGTTGCGCGCATAGTCACGCAAAGCCGTACGGTGGTGAACGATGGACAATGCGGCGCCAGACCGGCCGGTCGCGGCAAGCCCCGCGATCTCGCCCTCGGCAATCGATAGTGGTGCGCCTCCGATGCCCGTCACCTCGCCCGCGGCGAACACGTGCGGCACCGTGGTCTCCTGCTGTGCATCGACAGTAACCGCTCCATCGTCGGTAGCACAGCCGAGCAATTGGGCAAGCCCAACGTTGGGGACGAGTCCGTATCCGGTGCAGAGGACGTCTACCGCCTCCCTCCACGTCTCGCGACCGTTGGTCAGCGTGACTTCCCTGATCTTATCATCACCGACACCGGCCAGTGCCCATGTCCCTGTACGGTACCGCGCTTGACGAAACGATGCGCGGTACAGCATTGCTTGCAGCAGCAATTGCGGATTCCGCCATAGCCCCGCCGCGAAGCGCGCTACCGAGCTCGTGCTTGCCTGTTCGGCGACGACGAGAACGCGAGCGCCAGCGCGCGAAAGCGCTGCAGCGACCGGAAGCAGCAACGGTCCCGAGCCCGCTATCACGACCCGCTTACCATGAAACGATGTTCCAGACTTGAGCAACGCCTGCGCACCGCCAATGCCAATCACTCCGGGAATCGTCCAACCTGGGAACGGAATGAACCGCTCACGCGCACCGGTCGCCAGGATCAGGCGCTTTGCGCTCACATGAACTGGATTCCCCCCGCACTCGGCCACAAGTAGAAACCCGCGCTCTCCCAATCGATGTGCGTCGACAACGGTGGTGCCAGCCATGAGCTGCGCTTGTGAACGCGCGAACCGTTCGAGCCATCGTCCAGCATCACCTTTCGGCGAACGCTCTGGTCGGTGACGCCAGATTTGGCCGCCAGCCCCGAAGCCCTCGTCGAGCACGACGACACGGAGGCCGCTCTCACTTGCCCGGACGGCTGCGGCTATCCCCGCTGGACCTGCCCCGACGACCACGGCGTCGGTAGCGACGAGCGCTGTACTTCCTTGACTTCCAGCTGTGCTTCCATCAATCGCGAGCCCCATCACGGCATCTCCATGGATCCCGTCTGTACGCGCATGCCACCGGCGACAGCAGTTAGGCACGCGCGCTGATGTGGAACGCCCTCCACCGTTACGCGGCACTCGAAGCACACACCCATTCCACAGAGCGGCCCTCTGGCTATTCCCGAGACTGATGAGTGAAATGCCCAGATGCCGGCATTGAGTAGCGCCGCCGCAAGGCTCGTCCCAGCCTCCGCGCGTACGAGCTTCCCATCGACTACAAACTCCACAGTTGACGGACGGCTTTCTCGTGACACGTCAGTGCGCCCCAACGCCGGAAAGCACCCGCATCGGCGCGTATGGAGCGGCGTCGATCTCCGGCTCCCGGCCGACGATCAGGTCGCAGAGCAGTTGCGCCGTTCCGAGCGATGTCGTGATGCCGAGGCCTTCGTGTCCGGCTGCTATCCAGAGACCGGGCGTGTCTTCCCACGGGCCAATGAGCGGAAGCTTGTCGGGCGTTGCCGGACGGAACCCGGTCCACGTGCGAATGGCCGATACGCCACTAATGGACGGCATGAAGTCGATTGCACGATTCAGCATGCGGCGCACGATTGTAGGATTGATCGACGGGTCCCATCCCACCAGCTCACGCGACGAGCCGATCAGGAGCTGCCCGGTCGCTCGCGGCTGGACATTGAAAGCCACCGACTCGGTAGTCATTGTGTGCGCGCTCGTGAGATAACCCAGCTCCACGAGTTGATGCCGACAGAACCCCGGGTAGCGGTCAGTGATCACGAGATGCCCCTTCCGTGGTACGATCGGAATGCCTGGTGTTAGCGCGGGTGCCGCGGCACCCGCCGCATTGATGACGACGTCGCATGCGATACGCTCGGAGCCACAACGTATCTCGCGCGCTCCGATCGCATCGACACGCATCCCCTCGCGGAGGACGGCACCATGCTCGCGAGCCGTTGCGAGCAACGCAAGTGCACCAGCCGGCGGGTAGATCACTCCGTCATCCGGGACCAGGAGACCGCCAGCAATACCAGGTCGCAACTGCGGCTCTGCTTCGGCCACTTCCAGTGGGCCGAGTACATGCGATGCGACACCATGCTCGTTGTACACGAGGTGCTTCGCGCGCACCGCATCGAGCTGCATCTCATCCTCGGCAACCCATATTGTTCCGCAAGCATCCCGCTCAACGTTGCGCGGTAGCTCATCCGCGATACTGTTCCAGAGCCGCTCGGAGTACGCCGTCAGTGCAAGCTGCGCGGGTGAATCGTCCATCACGACTATGTGTCCCATTCCGGCAGCCGTAGTGCCGCTTCCGGCGAAGCTCTCTTCCATGATGAGGACGCTCAGCCCCGCACGCGCGAGCGCCTCGGCACACGCAGCGCCAACGATGCCGGCGCCGATCACGATCGCGTCCGGCAGCGATGTCATTAACACACGCATTCCGAGACGCGTCGATCTATTATCACGCCGCTGGTATGCCGGCGCGAAATGGATCGGATGGATCGAACCGGAGTGTCGCCTCGGCGGTGACGTACGCGGTCCCGCGAATATAGGGAATCAGATCATCCCGGTCGCCGGCATCGAGCCAACCGGTGAAGAGGCTGCCGGTAATGCTCTCCTGACGCCAGCGCGTCCCCAATGGCAGATCGCCCTTCGCGTGGAGCACCGCCATCTTGGCCGACGTTCCCGTGCCGCACGGCGACCGGTCGTATTCCCCGCCCGAGCAGAGGACAAAGTTCTTACCGTCGGCATCGCTGCGCGAAGGAGCCGCGGAGATCTCGATATGATCGATCGCTTCTCCGTCCGCTCCGGTTATTCCCGCGGCGTTGATGGCGTCCTGAATATCCTGCGTGTACCGTGTCAGCTCCACCACATTCGCCGACGTCACCGCGATGGGCGTATCATGGGTGATGAAGAACCAGTTCCCGCCCCACGCAACATCTCCAACGACACGCCCGACTCCGGGTACGTCAACCGCAACCTGCCGCGCCTGACAGAAGGCGGCGACGTTCTGAATAGTGACCGAGCCATCAGCTCCGAGCACCGCCGACACACCTCCGACAGGAGTATCGAACCGAACCGGACCTGGCTGAATGCGCCCGAGATACTCCAGAGTCCGCGTCACACCAATGAGGCCGTGCCCGCACATACCGAGGTATGTGCCATTGTTGAAGAATATGACCCCGGCTGCGGCGCCTGGGTTGACCGGTGGCGTCAGCAGCGCACCAACGATTGCATCGTGCCCGCGTGGCTCGCACACAACCGCGCGGCGGATGTGGTCGGCGTGCGCGCGAATAGCGTCCCGGCGTTCGGCCATCGTGCTTCCCACTGGCTGCGGCCAACCATCGACAACGACGCGCGTCGGCTCCCCTTCCGTATGCGAGTCGACAATGCGTATCTCACGGGGAATATCCCCGTTCCCGTCCAGCGGCGAGAGCGCCTTGTGCGGTTCGGCCGCAATAAGTGTGTCCATTACGGATTGATCTGTACAGTTTTGATCTCGGTGTAGAACTCCCGCGCGGCAGGGCCCTGTTCGCGACTACCCGAGCTCGACCCCTTCATCCCTCCAAATGGAGCGTGTGGATCGACGCCTGTCGTGTCACCGTTGACACGCACCAATCCAACGTGGATGCGATCGATGTACTGCAGCGCAGTCTTGATGTCGCGCGTGAAGAGAGATGCACTGAGACCATAGACAGTGTTGTTCGCGAGCTCTATCGCGTGATCTATATCGTCCGAGACGAACGCGGCGAGTACGGGGCCGAACAGCTCACGTTGTGCGAGAAGCCCGTCCGGGTCACCACCGCGCACCACAGTCGGCGCCAGGAAGTTGCCGCGTTCGAACTGCGAGTCGGATGGCAGCACACCACCGAAGATGGTCTCGGCCTGCGCATCTGCGAGGGCGCGCTGGATCGAGTCGCGCGAGCTCCTGCTAATCAACGGCCCGACTGCCGCCTTTGCGTCAGTGACCGGACCCAGAGGCAACGCCTCGACCTGCGCGCGCAGCTGACGCATAAACTCGTTCTCAGCCTCACGCGCGACGATCACCCGGCTAGTCGCCGTACACTTCTGGCCAGCGTAGCGCATGGCGCCGGCCGCCGTCAGCGACGCGGCCTGGGCGATATCCGCGTCGGGCAGGACTATCACGACGTTCTTGCCGCCCATCTCCGTCTGATACCGGATATTGCGCGCCGAAGCGGCCGCCGCCACTCGTGCGCCAACAGCGGCGGAACCGGTGAAGCTGACCGCGCTCACGACGGGCTCATCGATCAGCGCGGCACCGACGGTGGCACCGGAGCCGAGTACGACGTTGAAGACACCGGCCGGTATTCCCGCCACCTGTGCCGTCTCCGCGAGAAGGACCGTGACGTGCGACGATGTCTCTGCTGGCTTGAGAACGACGGTGTTACCAAACGCAAGCGCGGGCGCGGCCTTCCACAATGGAATGGCGAGCGGAAAATTCCACGGTGTGATGAGGGCAACCACGCCGAGCGGTTCACGCAGGGTGAACTGTAGCGCTCCGGCCGTTTGCGCAGGGATGACGTCGCCGACGGTACGAACGGCTTCGCCCGCATAGTAGCGCAGAATCACTACGCAGCGCCCGACCTCTCCGCGTGACTCGCCGATCGGCTTCCCGACTTCGCGAGCCATCGCCTGCGCCAGTTCCTCCGCGCGGTCTGCGATCGCACCGGCCCAACGATACAGGTGCTCTGCTCGTGCGGGGCCTGAAAGCCGACGCCAGCCCGGTAGCGCCGCTGCTGCAGCATCGGTCGCGCGCCTCGCGTCGTCGGCGTTCCCTTCGGGGACGGTCGCGATGACATCGTTCTCATCCGAGGGATTCAAGTCATCGATCCAGCGATCGGTGCCACCCGCGCTCCACTCACTGCCTATGAAGTGCTGCAGCCGATTTACAGTAGCGGTCACGATCCTTTCTCCCGAGCTTGTCGTCCCTCGTCCGCCGCCCTCTGGGCTCGAACGAAAGTGACGAGTTGACGTCCTGCGCCGAGGATATGCTGGCGCATGAGTGATGACGCTTGCTTGACATCGCGCGCGCGCACAGCCGTGGCGATTGCCCGGTGCTCCTCGATGGCGCGCGACTCACCATGTGTGAGGGCGAGCTGCATCCGCAGATAACGATCGCTCTGCTGGTGCAACCGTTGCACGATGGTCATGGTGAACGGCCGGTCCGCGGGTGCGTACAGCGTCGAGTGGAACTGCCAGTTCAGCTCACCCCAGGTACCGATCTCGCCGCGCCGGAACGCAGTCTCGTACGCCGTGAGAATATCCCTGGCTCGGGAGAGATCTTCCGGGGTCGTCTGCGGGACGGCGCGCCGGACCAGATCGCTCTCGATGTGCGCGCGGAGTTCGAACAGCTCATCGATCTCATCGACGGAGAGCGAGGACACCACCGCGCCGCGGTGCGGGTTGAACAGCACCAGCCCCTCTGCCTCCAGCTGGCGCAGCGCTTCACGCACCGGGATGCGGCTGACACCAAACTCTGCCGCCAGAGCATCCTGCCGGAGCGGCGTGTCATCGGGATACACTCCTCTGAGGATGCGCTCACGCAACGCATCGGCCGTCTGATGGCTGACCGTCTTCCGGGTTATGGGCAGTATCATGGACGACTCGGATACGTCCGATCGTACCGGGTTAAGAGCGGATCCCCCCGCAGAACGCTTCATAGCAAACATCTCCAGCTGGCATTTGACACAAGAATGCTACGCAACTCCGAAAATACAATAACCAATTTATATGGGATACAATATCCGGCTTCGGTCATTGATGCAAGGACAGACTCTGGAACGACAGATGGCCCTTCAGATCCCCGGCCGCTCTCTGGTACACGTCTGTTTATTTCATGTCATTTGACGCTATTTCACGCCTGACGTGTTGTCGATGAAAGCCGCAACGTTGGCCTTGAACTGGGCCAGCGACGGCACGTGCACATAGATCATGTGTCCCGACTCGTATTCCGCCTCAGTGATCTGACCGCGCACGCGCTTGGGGACACCAAGGTGGTCTATCGTCCATTCGGGGGCGAAATATGGCGTCGCAAGATCGAACAGTCCGCTGTTCAGCATCACGTGCAGGCGGGGATTCCTGGTCAACGTGCGTGCCAGATCGACCGCCACGTTGGTATGGCCGGGCCACCCCTCCCTGCTGCCATGTGCCCAGTCCCACGGGTTCACCCGTCCGGACGCGGTATAAATCTTGTCCTTGCCGTAGTTGAGGTCCTCGTGCATGTACTGGTTGAACAGCGACACGTACGCGGAGCTGACGTCCACGGACTGCGGATCGTAGTCCGCGCTTTCCGCCAGCAGATCGCCCGTCTCCCCGGTGAAGCGTGCATCCAGACGGCCAACCGTTTCGCCCTGTTTGCGCAGCAGTTCCTTCTCGAACTGACCGGCCGTTATACGCAGGTTGGCTTTGTCAATGTAGTCGCGGCTGAGCCCCGTGTACTGCTGGAGGCTGTCGATGATGCGAGTGCGGTCGGCTCTCGAGAGATTGTCACCAGCAAACAACGCCTGCGCATAATCCGTGGTCGCGAAGTGCTCGGCTTCCTGCAGAAATGGGCGAAGATTCGCAGAGCGCTTACTCAACGCGTGGTGATACCAAGCCACAGCAGCGTACGACGGCAGGTACATGATGTACGGCTCGTCATTTCCGGCATCGAACGTGATCGTCTGGAAGTCCAGTACCGCTGAGAGAAGGATCACACCGTTGAGATCGATGTTGTAGCGATCCTGCAACACTGCCGACAGCGCAGCGGACCGCGTTGTTCCGTAGCTCTCACCCATCAGGTAGCGGGGTGAATTCCAGCGGCCAGACTCACTCAGGTAACGACTCACAAACTCCGCGAGCGAATTCGCGTCCTGATCCACGCCCCAGAAATTCTTGCCTGTTGCTTTGCCCAGCGGCTTGCTGTAGCCGGTTCCTATTGGGTCGATGAATACCAGGTCGGCCTTGTCCAACATGCTGTACTGGTTGTCCACCAGGTGGTAAGGAGGAGGTGCGCTGTGCACGGTGTCAGGGATGTCCACGCGCCGAGGGCCAAGCAGCCCCATGTGGACCCAGAATGACGATGACCCAGGGCCGCCGTTGTACGCGAATATGACGGGACGGCGCGAAGCGTCAGTCACACCACGCTCGGAGTATGCCGTGTAGTAGATCTCTCCGGTGGGCTGGTCCGTGCTATCACGCAGTATGATGCTCCCGACCGTCGCGTCGTAGTCGACTCGCTTGCCTGCGATCGTTGCCGCGTGCCGCGTGACGACGTGTACCTCTCTCGGCGTCGTGTCCGGACGGGAGCTCCGGCTGATTGTGGTCTGGACCGTGGTATCAGCCCGACCTTGTGCTGTCGCACTTCGTCCTGCGTTCCCCGGCGTGCCGCGTTGGGCCAAGGCAATGGCCGGAATCAAAACTGTCCCGGCGAGGAAAGCGGCCGTTTTCACTATGGTATCTCGGAGTCGGTTGAAGATGAGAAGGCGGACTGGGGCAGCCTCGTGGCTGCCCGACCACGTCGCCGACATTCTATACCGGCCGCAAATGAACTCATGACTCGCACTGGCGGAGCGCCAGTGTTCTGAGCGGCAATCAACTGCCAGTAGACGGAGCGGGATATAGTATCCAGACCGAGATCGCGCAAGTATTTGCGTTTGAACAGATGACCGGCGCTGGGAAACGGACGTAATGAAAACGAACGGTTGTGTCCATGTGGAGAGGGAAGCACGGCACCCGGACCCGAGCCCGAAACATGCTGACACTTACGGCTATGTTGGATTTCGGATACAATATCCTTCAGTTCACTCGGGCCACGCCGCACTCAATCCTCCGTCATGTCCGATTCTTCCAAGCATTCCAGCCTCCGCTGCGCCTTCCGTCTCACGGTATCACTCCTCGCGGTCTCGCTAGCCGCATCACCCGGAATTGCGCAGCAGCGAGACACCGCCCCGCAGAAAGCGCCGGCACACGATCCACTCCGGTTCGAAATGATGGGACCGGCCGTCGGCGGCCGCGTCGCCGCAATCGCTGGGGTGCCGGGTGATGCGAGCACCTGGTACATCGGCAACGCATCCGGCGGAGTGTGGAAGTCGAGTGATAGCGGCTCGACATTCCACCCGGTCTTCGACAAGGAGAAGGTTCAGGCCATCGGCGCACTCGCGGTCGCTCCGTCCAACCCCAAGATGGTCTGGGCCGGTACCGGCGAAGCGTGGGCCATTCGCGACGCCGATGTCATGGGTGACGGCATCTATCTGTCCACCGACAGCGGTGCGACGTGGAAGAACATGGGCCTGCGCGAAACGGGCCGTATTGGGCGTATAATCGTCAATCCCACCAATCCAGACATCGTCTTCGCCTGCGCCCTCGGCCGTGCGACTGGTCCGCAGCAGGAGCGCGGTGTGTATCGCACCACCGACGGCGGCGCTACGTGGCAACGCGTGCTCTTTGTCGATCCCGGCACGGGATGCTCTGGGCTCACTCTCGACGCGCACGATCCTAACGTGCTGTTCGCCGGTATGTGGCAGGTCGAGATGCACACATGGGCGATGTTCGGCGGTGGCGAGTCGAGCGGTATCTACGCTTCGCGCGATGGTGGTACCACGTGGAAAAAAGTCGTTCACCCAGGACTCCCGAACTCCCCCCTTGGCAAGATCGATGTCGCCATCGCGCCAACTGACTCGAAGCGCATCTACGCGCTGATTCAGACCGCGGACCAGGGATCGCTCTGGCGCTCCGACGACGGCGGCGTTTCGTGGCACGCCCAGAACTGGATGCGCTCGCTGATTGGTCGCGGGGGATACTACATTCGGCTGGCCGTGGGCACTGGCAACGCGGACTACGTACTGGTCGCCAACAGCAGCTTCTTTCGCTCGACCGACGGCGGAAAGACATTCGCCGAAGTGCCGTGGGGTGGAGACAATCACGACATCTGGATCGACCCCAAGCAGCCGGACCGCATGGGCATCACCGATGACGCCGGCGCGCGCCTAACGATCAATGCCGGCAAGAGCTGGACGAATGTCGGGATCGCGAACGGGCAGATGTATCATGTAGCCGTTGACAATCAGGTGCCGTACTGGATCTACAGCAATCGCCAGGACAACGGCACGATGCGCGGGCCGAGCACAACGCCAGAGGCGGGACCGATGGGACGTATGGGGCCGCCGCAGCCAACCCGCATTCCGCGCGGTGCGGGTGGCGACACTACGCTGGTGCGCGGCGACAGCACGGCCCGCTCAGCAGGGGCGAAGATGATGTCTGCCACGGACAGTATCGCTCGCGCAGATTCAGTCGCTGGCGCCGCTGCAATGAACGCGCGCTTCTCCGGACCACGTGGTTCAACATGGGATCATGGGCTGGGTGGGTGCGAGTCAGGCTTCACGCTCCCCGATCCAACGGATCCGGATGTTGTATGGGCTAGCTGCTACGGCAACACGGTGACTCGCTGGGCCGCGAAGACCAAACTCGCACGCTCTGTGAGTCCATGGATCCACACGTTGGATTCACCGCCAAACGAGCTGAAGTACCGTTGCCACTGGACACCGCCGCTTGCGATCGATCCTTTCAACCCCAACACTGTGTACTACGGCTGCCAGGTAGTTTTCAAGACGTCCAACGGGGGACAGGATTGGAAGGTGATAAGTCCCGATCTATCCACCCGCGACACATCTCGCATTGTGTCATCGGGCGGAATCGTCCCTGACAATCTGGGACAGTTCTATGGCGAGGTGGTGTTCGCGATCGCGCCCTCCGAGATCAGGAAAGGGCTCATCTGGGCCGGTACCAACGACGGGAAGCTCTGGTACACGCGTGACGGCGGCGGCGCATGGACCGATGTCACCACGAACATGAAGGGCGTCCCAGCATGGGGAACGATTCGCAAGATCGAGCCGTCCCACTTCGATCCCGCAACCGCATATGTCGCGATCGACTACCACATGATGGACGACCGCAAGCCATACATCTACAAGACGACCAACTACGGTCAGACCTGGACGAGCGTCACGGGCGATCTGCCGACTGGGCATCCGCTGGATTACGTGATGGCGATCACGGAAAATCCCAACATGCGCGGAATGCTATTCACCGGAACGGGGCATGGATTCTACTATTCCCGCGACGACGGCGCGCACTGGAAGCAGTTCTCAGAGGGGCTTCCGGCGGCACCCGTAACGTGGATCATCGTTCCCAAGCTATGGCATGATGTTGTCGTCTCGACCTACGGTCGCGGTCTGTTCATTCTCAAGGACATTACACCACTCGAGCAGGGGACCGCATCACCAACCGCTGCGCTCACGCTGTATCGCCCGCACGCGGGATATCGCGAAGCACGTAGTGGTCATGCCGACATCACATTCTCCGCGCCGTCAAAGACGGAGCGTCCGGTGACGCTGGAGATTCGAGATTCCAGCGGCGCAACGATTCGCACGCTACGGGTGGCGACACGGGCAGGTTACAATCGCGCGTCCTGGGATCTTCGTTATGATCCACCCACGTGGGTCGATCTACGCACGACGCCATTGGCCAATCCGCATATCTGGGAAGAGCCACGGTTCAAGGGCAAGACTGTACGGCCCATAACACACTGGGGAATCCAGGGTCCGGAAGTCACGGGTCCGCTCGCCACGCCGGGACTCTATAGCGTACGCCTGCTAGTCGCAGGCGCGCAGCCGCAAACACAGCCGCTCACGATCCTGAAGAGCGCGGAGATCACGTCAACTGACTCGGACCTCGCTGCTTCAACACGCATGCAGGTTCACATTCGCGACGACATGAACTCGGCGGTGGATATGATCAACTCGCTCGAGAAGATGCGCCGTCAGGTGGACGATCAGCGCAGAGCGTTGGCTTCCGACGCGAGCGCGCTGGCCACGCTCGACGCACTGGACCGCAAGACACTCGACGTCGAGTTGCAGCTGCTGTCCAGATCCGACCTGAACAGCGATGACAAGTACTACGTCGAGCGATATCGCGTGTACATGAACCTCGTCTGGCTGTCGGGCGAGGTTGGGAGCGGAGCGGGTGATGTCGCGGGTGGTGCAGATTCCCGTCCGACCACCGCGTCACACGCAGTACTCGACGGTATCGAGCGCGATCTCACGGCGGCACGTGCTGGTTTCACCACGCTCGTGCAGCAGGATGTGCCAGCGTTCAACCAAACGGCGACTGGCAAGCTCAAGGCGGTGCCAGTGCAGTAGTGGGGAGCACAGTAGCCGCCGCGACTGATCTATCGCGGCGTAGGGGCAGGCACGAGGGCCTGCCCCTACCTACTGAATCTGCCTACCGACCACTCGTCACCGGAGATATCTCCCCCGGTGAAATCTCTCGCACGCGCCCCTTCATCGCGCTGTTGAATGCCGGCACGTCGTTGCGGATCAGGCTCGCGTAGCTCGTCCGCGCGGATGCCAGAGCCGTTTCGAGCTGCTCCAGTGTCGCCATGGCCTGTGGCGTGGGCCGGTAGTCGGCTCCGCCAGCAACGTCGCCACCGCCACTTCCAACCTCACCCGAGAGCCACAGGAGACCCATGTACACCTTGTCAGCTTCGACGAAGTACTTGTCGTCGCTCTGGAGCTCCGAGCGTGAGAGCAACTGAAGCTCAAC
>JBPCQO010000222.1:0-5815 GCA_050998035.1 Gemmatimonadaceae bacterium
TCCTTACCCGTCGCGAGCGCGACTGCCTTCTTCACTGCCTCGTCCATGTCGGTCATTGCGCTGAACCCGTTTTCCTTCAGAATCTTGAGAGCGATCTCTTCGTTGGTTCCGGTGAGTCGAATCACGATTGGAACCTTGAGCGGATTTGCCTTAGTTGCGGTGACGATACCGTTGGCAACGTCGTCGGTGCGCGTGATGCCGCCGAAGATGTTGAACAGAATCGCCTTGACGTTCGGATCGCTGGTGATGATGCGCAGCGCATTCACAACTTTCTCGGGGTTGCTCGAGCCGCCAATGTCGAGGAAGTTGGCCGGTTCGCCGCCGTAATATTTGACGAGATCCAGCGTCGCCATCGCCAGGCCGGCGCCATTCACGATGCAGCCAACGTTGCCGTCAAGCTTAATGAAGGTGAGGTTGGACTTGCGCGCGTCTACCTCACTCGGCGCTTCCGAAGACTCATCGCGCAACGCTGCGATGCTCTTGCGGCGGTCCAGTTCGTTGTCGTCGATCACCATCTTCGCGTCAAGGGCCAGCACTTCACCCGACGGCGTGGTGACGAGAGGGTTGATCTCCGCCAGCGATGCGCCGCTGTCCATGAACGCTTCGTACAGCTCCTGCATCATCTTCGCTGCCGCACGTGCCTGCTTCACATCCTTATACAGGAAAAAGGCGAGCTCCATCGCCTGATACCCGCGCAGGCCGTACCGCGAGTCCACCGGGAGGCGCATGATCTTGTCAGGCGTCTGCGCCGCGACTTCTTCGATATCGATTCCGCCGGCCGGGCTCACCATGAATACGGGCTTCTTGGAAGCACGGTCGACGATGATTCCAACGTAGGCCTCGGTAGCGATGTCGGCTGCCGGTGTGATGAGCACCTTCTCGACTGGTAGCCCCTTGATCTCCATGCCGAGGATGCGCGATGCAATCTCCTTTGCCTCCTCCGGAGTCTTGGCCAACTTGACGCCGCCGGCCTTCCCACGGCCGCCTGCGTGAACCTGTGCCTTCACGACAACGGTACCGCCGAAACGACGGGCGATGTCTTCCGCTTCTTCGGGCGTCGTCGCAACGTCGCCTGGCGGGATGGCGATCCCATGCGAGCGAAAGATTTCCTTCGCTTGATATTCGTGGATGTTCAAATTGACTCCGTTGGTTATGCGGGGACGATCTCCGTTCCCGCCGTTCCCGCGACGGCGTCACGGCCGCGCGAAAGCTCTGTAATAATGGCACGGCCGCCGGTTTGGCGCACGTACGATGCTGCAGCGCGCACTTTGGGGGCCATGCTCCCTTCCCCGAACGCGCCCGCGCCATCGAGTTCGGTGACCTGGGCCAGCGACAGCCGCGACAGCGAGCGTTGGTTCGGCTTGCCCCAATCGGCATACACCGAGTCGATGTCGGTGAGGATCATGAACAGATCGGCATCCAGCCCTATCGCGAGCACAGCGGCAGCCAGGTCCTTATCGATGACACAGTCCACGCCGTCGAGCGCGCCGTTGTCATCGACGTACACCGGAACGCCTCCGCCTCCGCAGGCGACGACAACTGCGCCGCTAGCCAGAAGCACTCTCACCGCTTGCTCCTCGCGGATCGACACAGGCACCGGACTCCCGACCACGCGCCGCTCGTGTCCGTTGCCGTCCCGCGCCGTCCTGATTCCGGCCTCCTGCAGCTGCAACGCTCGCTCGGCCGAGAGTGCGTGGCCCACGAACTTCCGCGGGTGCGCGAGAGCGCGGTCGGCGGCGCTCACCACCACCTGCGTGATGACCGTCACCACGGGCCGATCGTCGCCCACGGCGTGCAGCGCGTTGCCGAGCGACTGCTGGATCATGTAACCGATCCATCCCGCGGTTCCGGCCACCAGCACGCCCAGCGGAAGGGGTTCGACACTACCACGTGCATCCTCGCTGCGCACAAGCTCGTCCCCGACTTGCGGTCCATTGCCGTGAATAATGCACACACTCCATCCGTCCTGAATCAGCTGCACCACCTGCGCCAGGCTGTCGCGCGTATGGCGGAACTGATCGTGTATGGTGGAGCGCTCACCGGCCGGAGACAGCGCGTTGCCGCCCAGCGCAATGACAGCCGCACGTTGCGGCGTGGACATCACCGCCGCCCCGCGACAATGAAACCGAGTGAGTCGAAGTCAACACCGAACGCGCGGAGATCGCTCGAATCGAGTGCCGCACGCATGCGGCCGTAAATACGGGTCACGTCTGCGCGAAAAGCGTCACCGGCTGCAGGCGGCGCCGGTGCAGGCGCCGGAATGGGGGGAACTGCCGTCATCGCTGCCGGAAGTGGTGTGAGATAGTGCCCGGGGTGGCCGTCGAACCACGCGCGCGCAATCGGGTCGAGCGTCGAATCCGGCACCACACGCGTGGTCCCGGTGCCGCCGCTGACGTATGCAGTTGCGGCGTGGTGACGGTAGGTAATTCGCCCCACGTCGGACTCGCGCGGCGCACTCAGCGGGTACATCTCACTGATCGAGTACAGGTCGATGATCCAGAGAATGCCGCCAGCCGTGGGAACAGCCCCAATTGGACGTGATTGCGCGAATATGGGGGCGAGCGCGCGCACTCGGTCTCGCACATCGCGCTCGCGCACTAGCGCCGCGCTCGACGGTGCACCCCCGTCAAGCATCCGCGGATTCTGCTCCGCCCACGCGTGCATCAGCCGCGGGAATCCATCGCCCAGTCGCGCCGAGACGAGAATATGGCGCGGGTCCAGAACAACCACCGCGCCGCGAGCACCAGGATAGACGATGTTCGGAGGCGCCCCACGTACTTCCAACGTTGCGGCGTTGGCGAGCAATCCGGGAGCGGCGGCGTACCTTTGGGACAGCGGCATGTCCTCTCTCGGAAATGCACGCCCAGTGTACGCATCGCGTGTATCCTGATACGGCTGCTCGACGCCCGCGGCCCCTCTGCTCTGAACGGCGTAGCGCGCAAGCAGCGGTGCTACCAGCTGGGTCGCGATGGTGCTGGCGATCACAAGACTCACCGTAACGAATGCCGTGGTCACCTGCCCCATCCACCCCGCGGCAAGCAGGACAACGGCGGCACCCACCGTGATGAGCGACAGACCCAAATCCGCTGGAACAATCCACAGGTGATCGAATCGCGTGAACGCACCTGCCGGCCCACTCCCGTCAACGAGCGTGTTGAATGCGTCGAGCCGAAATCCCCACGCCGCGAACAGCACGAGTATCGCTCCCAGTGCACTGATGTGCCGACGCGCATATCCCGCGACGCGCAGGCCGCGACGGCCCCAGCTCAAGCTCGGAGTGAGAGCGTATAGCGTGACGATGAGCGCGCTCACAATCGCAAAGAGCGTCACGCACCACACGTATGCCGCGGACTCGAGCGGCAGCGAGCTCACAAAGTGGCCGAGGTCCAGCCCGAAGTACGGATCGGATTCGGCGAACGTCACATCGCTACGCCACAGCGCCAGAACCGTCCACGACGGGAGTGCAACAAGACTCACGACAGCTACGCCTACACTCACGGCCCCCGTGATGAGCCGCAGTCTGGATGAAGGCACCTCCTCTCCGAACTCGACGTTGCCGAGCCGTTTGGGAACGATCAGCGCGACAACGGAGCGGCGAACCGCGGACAGGTTCACCCACGCGAAGGCAACGCCGATGACCAGCGCGGTGCCGTACAGCAGCGCAATGTTCATCAACCTGTCGCGCCACACCGACTCGGCTTCCAACACGCTAAACCACTCGTGCGCCGAGTAGACCAGCGCCGCTCCCCGCCCGACGAGGAGAACAAGCGCGGCCAGTGCTATAGCGGCAGCGAGCCGCTGGCCGCGTGTCACGTCAGACGGCTACGCCGTGCTGGGCGAGCCACCCCTCGACGTCACTCCGGATCGCATCGAGCTGCTCACGCGTACGCGCCTCGAATCGAAGTACGATCACGGGCTGGGTGTTGGAGGCGCGGATGAGTCCCCAACCGTCTGGATAGACGATCCGCACTCCGTCCACGTCGATGGTCTGGTGCTTGGCGCTGAAGTAGTTGACGGCGTCCGCCACGATCCCGAACTTCTTGTCGTCCGGGCAGTCGACGCGGATCTCGGGAGTCGATACGAAGCGCGGCACGCCGGCGAGCAACTCGTGCAGCGACCGGCCGGAGTCGGCGACGATCCTGATCAGTCGAGCCGCTCCATACAGCGCGTCGTCGAAGCCATACCATCCCTCGGCGAAGTACATGTGTCCCGACATCTCGCCCGCGAGCGGAGCATGCAACTCGTGCATCTTCTCCTCAATAAGCGAGTGCCCGGTCTTCCACATGATCGGTACACCGCCCGCCTTCTCGATCGCTTCGGGGAGGGCCTGCGAGCACTTCACGTCAAAAATGATCGGCGCTCCAGGCACACGCTCGAGAACGTCGCGCGCGTAGATGATGAGGAGATAGTCGCCCCAGATAATATTGCCGTCGTGCTCCAGGGTACCGATGCGATCGGCATCACCGTCGAACGCAACACCGAAGTCGTACCCACCCTTGTACATCTCGTTGATCAGATCGGCGAGATTTTCGGGAACCGTGGGATCAGCATGATGGTTGGGGAATGTCCCGTCGCTCTCGCAGAAGAGACACGTCATTTCGACCCCGAGCTTCTGGAACGGCTTGGGCGCGAACAGAGCGCCAGCACCATTCCCGACATCGACGGCGATCCGCATCGGACGCGAGATCTTGCCCACGTGCTGGACAACGTCGTCAATGTACCGGTCGATGATTGGTTCCGAGCGCAGCGTCCCGTGACCCGTCGGGAAATTGCCCGCGGTCGCAAGATCGTAGATGTGCTGGATGTCCGCGCCGTATATCGACGCCTTGCCCACGCCGAGTTTGAATCCGTTGTACTCAGGCGGATTGTGCGAGCCAGTGATCTGGATGCCCGCGACCACATCCAGGTTGTGCTGCGCCCAATATGCCAAAGGCGTCGGCACAACCCCCACATCGACAACATCGACGCCACCCTCCAGCAGCCCGGCAACTAGCTCGCGGTGGAGATCGTTGCCGCTGGGCCGGTTGTCACGGCCTACCACCACCGGCCCCTGAATCCCGCGCTCCGCAAGCAGTGTCGCGAACGCGCCTCCGACCGCACGCGCTACGTCCGGTGTGAGATCCTTACCCGTGACACCCCGGATATCGTACTCACGAAAGATTTCACGCGACAACGTCACCGCGCTTTAACCAGATGAGCCGGAGCGGGCGGGGCGCCCGCAATCGACGCGCCCCGTGTAGCGGTGACCAATGCGTTTGGCAGCACGCCAAGAACGAGCAGAACGACGGCGGCGACGCCGATCACCCAACGAGTCGGAACGCCAACTCTCGAGACCGACGTCGGGCGCGCACCTTCCGGTCTCGATTTCATGAACATCACCATGACAACATTCATGTAATAACCGGCCGAAACAACACTCGCGATAACCAATATGACAGCGAGTCGCGACTGCGGAGCGGCGGACTGGAGCGCTGCCTGAATGATGTACCACTTGGCGAAGAACCCTGCGCCACCGAAGATCGGGAAGCCGAGCAGAGCGAGCATGAAGACCGCCATTGCCACCGATAGCCACGGGCGCGAAGCCCACAGCCCCGCATAGTCCTCGACGTTCAGGTTCGGCTCACCTGCCTCGCCGAGGGCGACGATCACACCGAAGGCACCGAACGTGGCAAGCGTGTATGCGACCACGTAGAACAGGAACGCAGAGCTCGCGAGTGCGCCGCCCACAGTGACGGCAACCATAATGTAGCCGGCGTGTGCTATGCTCGAGTACGCCAGCATCCGCTTGATGTTACGCTCCTTGAGAGCGATCACA
>JBPCQO010000250.1:0-36218 GCA_050998035.1 Gemmatimonadaceae bacterium
CGGATAATCTCACCGGAATTAGCGAGTCTGGAGAGTTTGGCGCCTGTTGCCGAGCAATCACTGTTCGGGGTGTGAGTGCGTCTGCCGCTGCAGCCTATCACGGCGCCGCGCATCGTATACGTTACGACACCATAGACGCAAGTTGCCCTGGAACCAGTCTACGCATTCAGCTGAACCCACCCTGAAACTAATGGCAAGTAAAAGCGGTAACGGTCTCTCGCGTCGCGAAGCGACCAGGAAGGCCTTGGAGACGGCATTGAAGCGGGGAAACACGCCGACAGCGCTCTCGGCTATTAAAGGCGCCGTTCCGCCGAGCGAGTACGACCATGTAGTCGGCTGGATCAACTTTAAGCCGAAGGTCCGCCGCGTGTTGTTTCCTGCGCTCTTTGGAGCTGAAGTGTATCAACTGCAGCGCTATCTCGCGCCAGAACCTACGGATCTCGCCAGGGAACTTGCTTGGGCGAGTGCGGTGTTGGTACCCCACGTCCAAAAGATTCGCAAGTTCGTTGCGGGACAGCAGTCTTTTCTGCGGTCTCTGCTTCGTGGCGATTTCGATCAGGTGACCGCGAGCTTGGAAATGATAAAAAAAGCGGTCGGTGATTCACTCTGGGGGACCTTCTCCGAGGTCGCGGCGCTGCAGCTTAACGCCGGGCTGGAGGCGCAGAAAGTGTTCGTCAAGGTAATCCGTGATCGCGCTCCCGCTCAAAATGTAGCTGCCTTCCTTGTTCACCAGGTCAGCGAGAGGAACGAGCCGACAGTAGCGTTGAGCAGTTTCCGAGCGAACGTAAACGCAGCCCTCGCCGCTAGTGGACCCGCGACCACTTCCCTCCCAGCTGTGCTTCGGTACTACATGCTCGGGCAGCTTCCAGACACGAGCACTGACCTGGCCCGGCTGCTCGCAGCCGGGACAAACGGCTCGGGCTGTGGCTACTATGGGTTGCTGCTGGATGTCTGCCGAGCAGTTGCAGCACTTCGGCTGCCCGAAGCGGCGCCCGCCCGCGACGCATTAGAACGCCTCAGTGGCATCGGCGATTGTCGCGCGGGCTATGTAGGATTCGCTCTGACAGCGGAACAACAAACCAATTCTCCGGGCAAAGCCACACAGCTATCGGTACGAACGCAATCCACGCCTGAACAACAGCAAGCGTGTACAGTTTACGATTCGCTGCTCCGGGACGACGCAACGGCTCGTGAACTCGTCAAAGAAGCCTATGCACTCTCGCCTGACGCCCCCGAGTGGCTTGAGTTGTCGATGCGGTGCTCAAATGGGGTGGGTTCCGGTGCGTCTCTTCTGCAGGCGGTCCCTGCTCGGCTGCGGGTGCTCGCCACAAGGGTGGGCGACACTCACGCCGCCGTCGACTGGCTCGCTAAGCTCGCTCTAAATATCCGGGGATTGCCCTGGGCGACTGCGATTGACGCCTATGTTGCTGCTTCCGCTTGGCGCCACCCGGAGCCTGTGCCGAGTGCGGAAACCATGTATTTTTTGGCGAACCTGCCACCAACAATCCCATGGTTTCACAAATTTGCGCCTGCACCAGTCGCAGGTAGCTATCGAGTCGCTCCGGACCAGGCTGCGCGTTGTCTCGTGGGAATGCAGCTCCTCGAGTCTCTTGGCGATGCCAACCAGACGGTCGAACCATGTTTAGAAGACGTGAGCGCACTTGAGCAGGAGCTTGCAGCGGCTCAGTTTGCCTACCGGCGCGAGAACTATTCCGACGCAGCTGAAATTGCGCACCGATGCATCGCGGTGCTGGACCCACTATGTGAGGCACGAGCGGTGCAGCTGGCGGCTTGGTCGCTACTTCGCGCCGGTAAGTTCTCGGAAAGTGTCGGTCTTATTACTGATGCACTCTTGCGCAATGAGCATCTTGCGGAGGTCTGCCCATTACGTGAGCTGGCTGCCGCAATTCCAATGGGACAGCGCGTTTTGCTAGCGTCCAGCGTTACACTCGGTGTTTTCTACGATTTTGTCGCGTCTGCCTTCGGGATCGCCTACGATGCGCACCGAAAGGACGCGTTTGAGGATTATCTCGCAAGCCGGGGAGTAAAGCGGCCGAGTCAGTTGCCTGATGACGCCGATGGTACGAACACCGCGCAGTTCGTCTACTATCTGCGTTATCTCTGTGTGCCGGCAATTCTTCAAACCTCGACAGGAGGGTACCGGAACGACTCTGAGCTGAGCGAGGAACGCCTCGTCATTTGCTCGCGGTTGATCCGCCTGGACCCTGCGAATACAGGTGTCTATGAAGATGAGATCAAGAGCATTATCCGCGAGACCACAATTGGTAAGCGAGTAAGGGAACTCGATCAGAGCCGGGTATATGTCGATGTCGGCGGCGTCCGCGCGGCGGCTATCACGCGGGTGGCGGAGCCATACAGGCGTTACGTCGAGTTCGTGCGTCACGGGCTCGCCGTAGCCTCAGACGTAAGTGAGGAGGAGCTAGCGGCAGCGATTCGAGCCATCCGTCAGGGCGAGTCGTCACCATTGGACCTACTGTCTCTGCCATCGAACGAGGCTGCGAATCTCCTGACGGCAATTCTTGCGGAGATCGCCGACCTCTATTTCCTAAGCCCCGCTCACGGTCTTGAACGATACCTGAGCACGCGCATACGGCATGGGGTACTAGAAGGCACTCTGCGAACTCCGCTGGCAGAGGCGAACATTGTCACTCCCCTAGTACGCGCGACAAATTCTTACGAACCGAATGCGCATTGGCTCACAGTCTTGGGGCTCGCCGATACTGTGTTTGGAGAAAAGGCGCGAGGCTACTTCGCTGCGTTTTCGCGCGAATTTGACGATTTAACTCGCAGGATTCGCACAGACTGGGTGCGGGCTGCGCGCACTGGCGGGTCGCATGACGCTCTCTTCCGGTACGAGATCACGCCAACTTCCGTCCGGATTATTGCTGCGGAATTTACGCCGCCTGTAGCTCTGGATTTGTTTGTCGACATCGTCCTCGCTGGTATGCGCATCTCGTTGGATGAGATGCTTCCGCGCGTTCGGCAGGCGATTGCGGAACAGGCGAAAGGCGAGGCAACGCGCTTACTTGTGACACTCCAGGAAGATATTCATGGAGTATGTGATGCAGCTGGTACCGGATCAGCGCCATTCGATCACGCTATCACCACCGCCCGAACAGCGGTCCAGCGCGCTTTCGACCACGTCGCGGCATGGTTCCAACCATCACCATCCACGCTAACTGAACCGTTCACATTAGAATTGGCCGTCGACGTTGCGGTACGAAGTGTTCAGGCGGTGTATCCTGATTTCCTTGCTGAAACGAAAACATTTGGGATGCCGGCGGAATGGACCGGTCGGTACTCGACATTTCTCCCGTCCGTAGTTGACGTTCTCTTCCCGGCGCTACAGAATGCGGGGGCACATGGCGAGCGTGGCACTGCCACAGCAACTGTGGAGTTGCACCACGCGCTAGATTCAACCCGCGTTGTCATCGGAAACCATCTTCGCCCGGGCGAGGATGTCGTGGCGCTAACGTGGCGCCTTGATAGAATTCGCGATGAGCAGGTGCGAGGATCTCATATCAGCGCGGTGGCGGGTGAGGGTGGAACCGGCCTCCACAAGCTTTACAGCAACTTGGAAACAATGTTTGAGAATCCAGGTTTAGAGTTCGGCGTTTCGGATACAGGCGATATGTTCTTCGTAGAGTTCACCCTTCCTGTACCGACGGATCTTGAGTGAAAGTGCTAATTGTTGAGGATGATGATGGCAAGCGGCGCGCTCTTGCTACCTATCTGAGCACTGTGCTGCCAGGGGCAGTGACACGCGAGGCGAGTACGTTTCGGGAGGCCTTGGACGCCGTTGGCGCTGTACCACCCGATCTCGTACTGCTCGATATGACCATACCGTCACTTCCGCCTGGCACTAGCGATCGCGATCACACGCTCGTCTATGGCGGTCGCGACGTTCTACGCCAACTTAGAAGATTGGCCGTGCGCGCATACGTGGTTGTCGTCACACAGTACGAAAGTTTTGACGCGGGTCCGGAATCGGCGTCCCTTGCCGATCTGAACGAGCAATTACGTGAAGTTTACCCCGAATTTTACTGTGGCGCTGTCTCCTTTAGCTATTTATACGACTCTTGGAAGGAAGACTTGACGCGAATGATCGGCGACATAGAAGCGCGGCTCAAGTCAGACATTGCCCGAGGCGAGCGTTGATGGTACAGCCATTGAGCGTGTTGGTAGTCGAAGACCAGACGGAAAAGTTCAACGCCGTAGCTGCAGTGGTTCGCAAAGAGGCGAACGGAGGTTCAGAGATAGACCGCGCACCGGATCTGAGCAGCGCTCGAGAAAAACTTCGGAACAAGCGGTACGATCTGTTAATCTTGGACATTGCGGTTCCTGCACTCTCAGAAGGCGACGCATTGCCTGACGGCGGAGTCCAACTGCTTGAGGAGCTAGAAAGGGGCAGGCATCTGCGTATGCCTACTCACATCGTCGGCCTTACCGCTTATGAAGAGGTGTATAACCATGTCGCCTCCCGATTTGCGAGCCGATGCGTAACGCTGGTAAGGTACGAGTCGGCCTCTGTGGAATGGCAATCGGCTCTGGCGGCCAGAGTCTGGTTTACGCTTCGTGCGAAGGACGCAGTTGCCGACGCATCGTACGGGACCGACCTGGCAATCGTTTGTGCGCTGCAAGTGCCAGAATTGCGTGCTGTCCGCAGCAATGGCTGGGATTGGAAACCAGATCATCAAGCTGGTGATCCGACCATCTACTATCGGACGGTGTTTTACACGCCGGAGGGTGAGAAGACGGCAGTCGCGGGGGCTGCTTGCCAGATGGGCATGACCGCGACAGCGGTTTTGGCAATGAAAATGATTTTGACGTATCGGCCGCGGTATATAGCGATGGCAGGCATAACAGCCGCGCGCGAGGGGGAGGCAAATATCGGCGATGTTCTCGTGGCCAACCCTACATGGGATTGGGGAAGTGGCAAGCTCGTGGACGAGGACCTCGCAGGCATTACAGAACACCAAATAGCGCCGTCGCAGCTTCGTCTTAACGCATTTGTTCGGGAGCGTTTACAATATCTATCTAGTCGGGGGCAAGTACTCGACGCAATCAGGGCGAGTTGGAATTCCCCGCCGTCCACGATATTGCGTTTGCATATCGGCCCCGTGGCTTCGGGCGCTTCTGTAATCGCCGATTCTTTGACGATGGATCATATTCAACGTCAACACCGCAAGCTGCTGGGTGTTGAGATGGAGGGCTATGCCGTCCATGTTGCCGCTGAAGAAGCCCCATCTCCGCAGCCGATACCGTTCGTCATGAAGTCAGTGTCAGATTTTGGCAAACCGCCGAAAATCGACACAGCTCAAACATACGCAGCCTTCACTAGTGCACATGTCCTGCGGGTATTTGCTGAACAGTACCTTTGGGGCGATCCGACGAATACACACGTTCCGTGATCGTGCGAGGCGCAGCCGCATAGCGGCTACTCGGCTGGCACCGAACTCGCAAGCTAGCGACAACAAACCGTCACCCCTGGGAGAATTCACATGGTTCGAAAGGTACGCAACACGATCACGAGCCTCGCCATTGCAGGCGGCAGTCTGCTACTGGCACCCGCGCTCTCAGCTCAGCAGGTTCAGCAGGTTCAGCAGGCACAAGTCCATCCCAAGCACCACAGCGTGCTAAAGGGTGCCGCGGTAGGTGCCGTCGGGGGACACATGACGCATCACAAGCACGGCGCACTCGTGGGCGCGGTCATTGGTGCCGAAGTGCAGCATCATCGGAACAAGAAGGCTGCAAAGCCGGGCTACTAGGCCGTAATCGACGGGATCTGCGGGTCCGCTGGAGCGCACGAAAAATGGGTTAGCCACTTGGCTAACCCATTTTGCAAAATCCATCAAACTGTTGTCCTATGTCCACTGAACAAAGCTCCCCAGGTAGGACTTGAACCTACGACCCTTCGATTAACAGTCGAATGCTCTGACCAACTGAGCTACTGGGGAATAACATCTGCCCGTACTAACCGGACAGCCCTTAAAATCTAGCGAGCTCATGACGCAACCTCAACTGCTGGCCCAAACAGAAGGCCGACGTCCCTCCAGTCGCCCTCTCGCCGTGGCCACCGGAGCATCCGGAGGGATCGGATTAGAGCTGGCGCGGATACTTGCACGCGAAGGTTACGATCTGGTGCTCGTCGCGCGCTCTCTGCCAGAGCTGGAGCGCATCGCTCGGGAGCTGAGTGCAAACCACAACGTCGGCGCCGAGGCCTCTCAGGCGGATCTCAGCGATCCCGCAGCGCCGCGCCAGCTTTTCGAGGCTGTAAGTGCTCGTGGGCGCGCTGTCGACATCCTTATCAACAACGCGGGCTTTGGACTGGCTGGCCGCTTCGACCAGACCGATGGCACGCGTGAGCTGGAAATGATTCAGGTCAACGTCGCGGCAGTGACCGAACTAACCAAGCTCTTTCTACCGGGTATGATCCAACGCGGCCGCGGTCGTATCATGAACGTCGCTTCCACGGCGGCGTTCCAACCGGGGCCGTTGATGGCGGTGTACTACGCGACGAAGGCCTACGTGTTGTCCTTCACCCAGGCAGTCGCCGAAGAGCTTCGCGACACCGGCGTGACACTCACCGCGCTGTGCCCCGGCCCCACCCACACCGGCTTCGCCAAGATCGCCAACATGCAGGGCACGCGGCTCTTCAATTCGCCCCTCACCATGGGCGCGCGTGACGTCGCTGAGTACGGCTATCGCGCGATGATGCGTGGCCACCGGGTTGCGATTCCCGGCGTATTCAACCGGCTCGGCGCTTTCGCGACACGTTTGGCTCCCCGTCGCGTGCTGACGAAGCTGGCGCGACTCGCGCAGGAGAATCGCTGAGTAAAAGCGGCGCGAGCCACTTGCCGGTGTGAGATTCCGCAATTGTAACTACCTCTTCAGGCCGCCCCATGGCGACCAGACGGCCCCCGCCAATGCCGCCTTCAGGTCCCATGTCGATAATCCAGTCGGCGAGCTTTATGACGTCGAGATTGTGTTCGATGAGCACCAGAGTGTGTCCAGCCGCTACGAGGCGGTCCAACACCAGCGCCAATTTGCGAATGTCTTCCAGGTGCAGGCCGGTGGTCGGCTCGTCCATTATGTACAGCTTGCGTCCGGCTTTCTTGCTGGAGATGGACAGCTCGCGCGCGATCTTGATCCGCTGCGCCTCGCCGCCTGACAACGTTGTCGCCGGTTGACCCAGGCGCAGATAGCCGAGTCCGACTTGCTGTAGATGCCACAGCGCCTGGCCGAGCTTTTCCTCGCGCGCGAAGAAGCGAATTGCCTGGTCCACGGTGAGCTCAAGCACGTCGTGGATGTTCTTGCCGTTCACGCGCACGTCCAGGACGCCCGGCTTGAAGCGCTTACCGCCACATTCATCGCACGGGACGTACACGTCGGCCATGAAGACCATCTCAACTTCTATATGTCCGGCGCCCTCGCACTTGTCGCAACGTCCGCCCTCGACGTTGAAGCTGAACGAGCCCGGCGTGTACTTGCGTTGACGCGCTAGCGGAGCGTCCGCGAAGATGCCGCGGATCTCATCGAACGCCTTGATGTACGTGACCGGATTGGAGCGTGGCGACTTGCCGATCGGACTCTGGTCGATGAGCACCACGTCGTCGATCGCCTCAACACCGCTGATGCCTTCGTACGCACCGACGCTCTCGCCCAGGTGACGCTTGGCCGAATGCTCGCCCTGGAGATGCGTTTCGAGCGCGTGATACAGCACGTCGTGAATCAACGTACTCTTTCCCGAGCCCGATACTCCGGTGACGACCGTCATCGCGCCGACGGGGATCTTGATGTCCACGCCGTGCAGGTTATGCTCGCGCGCACCGGTGAGAGTGATCCAGCGCGGCCCTAGTCGCCGGCGCTCCGTTGGAACCGCAATCGACCGCTCGCCAGAGAGATATTTTCCCGTGAGCGGGCTCTCTGCAATGCGCGACATCGGTCCGGCGAACACGACTTCGCCGCCCATCGTGCCGCTGCCGGGACCAAGCTCCACCATGTAGTCGGCGACCGCCATCGCGGCTGGATCGTGCTCCACCACGATCACCGTGTTGCCCGCGTCGCGCAGCCGCCGCAGCAGCGTTAACAACCGATCCATGTCGCGCGAGTGCAAGCCGACAGATGGCTCGTCCAGCACGTAAAGTGTGTCGACGAGGCGGGAGCCAAGCGAGTTTGCGAGCCCGATGCGCTGTGCCTCACCGCCAGACAGCGTTCGTGTCGCACGATTCAGGTTGAGATAATCGAGGCCCACATCACGCAGAAAGCGTACGCGGTCCCGCGCCTCGCGCAGTATCATCTCGGCGATCTTCTGCTCGTACTCCGTCAGCTCGATGTTGTCCAGCCATTCGCTCAGTTTGTCGACCGGCATGTCGGCTACCTCGGCGATAGTGCGCCCGGCGACCCGCACATTGAGCGACTCCGGTTGCAGCTTGGCGCCGTGACAATCCGGGCATTCCTGCGCGGTCTGGTACTGCCGCAAAAAGACGCGGATGTATTGCTTGTACCGTTTCTCTTCAAGGTCGCGCAGAAAGGGGATGACTCCGACGAACCCGCGCTTGGCAACCGTGTTCAGCAGCAGGTCGCGCTGTCCGGAACTCAGCTCGGCCCACGCGACGTCCATCGGAATCCCGCTCTTCTTGGCGAACTCGGCGAGCTGTCTGCGCTTGTTCTCGTACCTGGGCTTGCTCCACGGATCGATCGCGCCGTCGCGCAACGAGCGTTCCGGGTACGGCACAATGAGCGACTCGTCGTACTCCAGCGTCGCGCCGAAGCCATTGCAGCGAGGGCACGCACCGCGCGGGTTGTTGAACGAGAACAGTTGTGGACTGGGCGCCGGCGCACGCGTGCCGTCGGTGGCGCACTCGAACCGGTCGGTGAAGCGCAGCCGGTCAACTGGTGCGCCATCCAGGGGCGAGCGGACCGCGTTGCCAGCGGGGAAGAGGATGACCACGTCGCCGTCTCCCTCCCGGAACGAAGTACCGATCGCGTCGCTGAGCCGCGCGCTCACATCCTCCTGCACCACCAGCCGATCGACAACAACGAGCAGGTCGCGTACTCGCGTGAGATCGAAATCTGCATCCAGTTCATCCAATCCGCCGATAATGCCGTCTATCGCAATTCGGAGGAATCCCTGCGCCTTGAGGTTGTCCAGGACGACTGCATGCGTAACCCGATCCGACAGCTTGAGCGGGAAGGCGACAGCGAAGCGAGTGGCAGGCGGAAGCGACAGAACGACGTCGGTCACGGACTGAACGGTGTCCGGTCGCATCTCTCTGCCGCAGAGCGGACAGAACGTACGCCCAACCCGAGCCCACATCAGGCGCAGGTAATCGTAGATCTCCGTGGCGGTGCCCACGGTTGAGCGGGAGGTCTTTGTCGGGTTCTTCTGCTCGATAGCAACCGCTGGCGATAGCCCTTCCACCGAGTCTACATCCGGCTTCTCCATGCGCTCGAGAAACTGGCGAGCGTATGCGGAGAGCGACTCGACGTAACGCCGCTGCCCCTCGGCGTAGATGGTATCGAAGGCGAGCGATGACTTGCCCGAGCCTGACGGACCTGTGATCACGGTGTAGCTCCGCCTCGGGATCTCCAGGTCGAATCCCTTAAGATTGTGTTGCCGAGCCCCGCGGACTATGAGGAAATCCTTCACCGTTGAAACATAGTCAGGAGGGGCGAATAAATGCCGTAGGGCGCGACTTAAGCCGCGCCCTACGCAATGCCGCTAAAAAACCGCTAAACCGTGGTAGACCGGCCGCGAACGCTGAGGCGGTAGATCCACAGTAGCAGGAGTGAGCCAACAACTGCCAGGATCAGGCTCCAGAGCGAAAAGCCATTCAGTCCTGACCCGGTCAGCATGCCGCCTACCCAGCCGCCGACGAAGGCGCCGACGATGCCGATCAGCATTGTGACGATGATGCCGCCCGGGTCGTTGCCAGGCATGATGGCCTTGGCGATCGCCCCTGCTAGTAGGCCGATGACGGCCCATGCGATAATACTCATGACTACCTCCGAATGACGGTAAGTGGGTTCTCCCGCCAGAGTTAAAAGCAACCCTCGTACCATCATTACATTTCCCAACGCATGACAGCGCCTGCGATTGGGTCGATTCAGGAAGAGGACGCGCTCGGGAAGGCATACGACAGCCGTCTGATGCGGCGGCTGCTGGTCTTCGCGGCGCCGTACCGCTCCCTCGTCGCCATCGCGCTCGTCTTTCTGATGATCGAGGGCGGTCTTCAGCTGGTGGGGCCGTTTCTCACTCAGCACGTGATCGATGTTGCCATTCCGCAGCACGACATGAGTGCAATCCGGCTGGTGGCCTTACTGTACGTCGTGGCCCTGCTCGCTGAGTTCGGCGCGTCGTACGGAGAGACCTGGTTCACGGCGCTCTTGGGCCAGAACGTGATGCGCGACCTGCGGCTCAAGCTTTTCAGCCATCTGCAGCAGCTCCCGATCACGTTTTTCGATAGGAACCCGGCCGGCCGTCTGATCACCCGTGTCACCTCCGACGTCGAAACGCTGAACGAGCTGTTCACCGCGGGCGTGGTGAGCGGACTCGGCGACCTCTTTACACTCGTCGCGATCAGCGTGGCCATGCTGATCATGGACTGGCGGCTGTCGCTCGCGGCGTTTGTCGTGATCCCGTTCGTGGTGCTGGTGTCGCACATTTTCCGGACCAGCGTACGGCAATCGTACCGGGACATCCGCACCAGACTGGCGCGCATCAACTCGTTTCTGCAGGAACGCATCACCGGGATGCGGATCGTGCAGATCTTCGGACGGGAGGCGGACGAGGCGCGCCGCTTCGACGAGCTGAACGAGTCGCATCTGGCGGCTCACCTCAAGTCGATCACCATCTACGCGTTGTACTTTCCCGCGATCGAGATTCTGACATCGGTTGCACTTGCCAGCCTCATCGTTGCAGGCGCGTCGCGGGTGCGGGTCGCAACGCTCACCGTGGGTACCGTCGCGGCGTTCCTCCAGCTGGTGCGCCGCTTCTTCCAGCCATTGCAGGATCTGTCGGACAAGTACAACACGCTACAAACCGCCATGGCGAGTTCCGAGCGGGTCTTCCATCTACTGGACACAGACCCGTGGGTGGATGCGGAGCAGGAGCCGACGGTTTCGCGTGAGCGGGTGCGGAGCGTGGAGGTGAGCTTCGAGAACGTGTGGTTCGCATACGACGTCCGACACAACGCGGCGGCCGCCCCCCCCGCCCCAGCCGCCCCCGCCGCCGCCGGCCACCCCGAGCCAGAATGGGTCCTCCGCGACGTAAGCTTCACCGTGAGACCGGGTGAGACGCTGGCGATCGTCGGCCATACCGGAGCGGGAAAGACCACCATCGTGAACCTGCTAATGCGGTTTTACGATCCGCAGCGCGGGCGCATTCTGCTCAACGGGGTGGACATCCGTACCATGGCCGTAGAGGAGCTCCGCTCCCTCATCGGGTACGTGCAGCAGGACATCTTTCTTTTTGCGGGCGACGTCGCGTCCAACATCCGCCTCAGCGCGCCGCTCACCGACGCGGAGGTGGAGGATGCGGCGACGCAGGTGGGAGCGGACCGGGTCGTTCGCCGGCTCCCGGATGGCTATCACCACGTTCTGGGCGAGCGCGGCGCGTCGATCAGCGTTGGAGAGCGGCAACTGCTTTCGTTCGCCCGGGCGGTGGCTGCAGATCCGGCGCTCCTGATCCTGGATGAGGCGACTAGCGCCGTCGACAGCGAGATCGAAGCCGAGATCCAGCAGGCACTCGCTGTATTGCTCGCCGGGAGGACCACTATCGCCATCGCGCACCGTCTGAGCACCATTGTAGATGCCGATATTATCATCGTTATGCACCATGGCGAGGTGGTGGAGCGGGGGAGCCATGCGGAGCTGCTCTCGCTAAGTGGCCTGTACGCGCGCCTGTGGCGCTTACAGATTTAGGAATGCCAAGAACGTCAACCCTTTACCTGTCCACTTTGTGAGCCGCTAGGTGCATTTCGCGGTAGCCGCTGGTTCTGATGTCGGTCGCGTGCGGAAAGGCAATGAGGACAGCTTTTTCGCTGACGCCAATGAGTACAGGGGTCTGTTCATCGTCGCGGACGGAATGGGCGGCCATGCCGCGGGTGAGATTGCGAGCCAGATGTCGGTTCAGGTCATCTCGGCAGACCTGGAGAAGCTGAACGATCTGGAGAGCGCCGATGCGCTCGAAACCGTATCACTGTCGCTCCGCCACGCAAACCGTTCGGTGTACGAGCGCAGCTCCTCGGAACGGGACAAGGCTGGCATGGGGAGCACCGCCTCGGTGTTGGCGTTAGCTGACGGCAGATTTGTGATCGGTCACGTGGGAGACTCTCGGGTCTATCTCCTCCGCGATGGCGAATTGCGCCAGCTCACGCATGACCATTCGGTTGTTCAGGAACAGGTCGATGCGGGCATGATCACGCCGGACGAGGCGCGCAACCACAAGCAGAGCAACGTCATTACCCGCTGCGTGGGGATGGGATGGGACGTGGAGCCCGACGTGCTCGACGGCGATGTCAGGCAGGGCGATATCTTCCTGCTCGCGAGCGACGGTCTTACAGGCATGGTGGAAGACTCGCGACTGCAGCAGCTCCTTTCGTCCCGCGTCCCCCCGGCTCGCATGGTTGATGCACTCATAGCGGAAGCAAACGCGCGTGGCGGTGTAGATAATATCACGGCCGTAATTGTGCGTGTACACTCGACATCCGCGATGACGACGGGGGCCTATCCCACGCACCCGGGAGCTGGAACCGTTGGCTGAGATCGTACCGGAACAAATGTCCGAAACGGTGGCAGAGATAGCCGAGCTGTACCTGGGCAATATCCTGTACGCTTTGGAGCTGACGTCGGCGTCACTGGAGCAGCAGAGCAAGGCTTCGGACGCTGCGTTTTATCGTGGCATCGCGCGCAAGCTGGCGGAGGCGCATGGGGAAGCCAAACGGCGCGCGGCAGGACCGACGAACACGGCGCATTTGTAGGGGCGACCTGCGGTCGCCCGCTTGACGGCATTACCAGGCACCACCCAAAGCACCACCAATGGAGGCAGCAAATGGCTACGGCGACACTTCCCGAGCAGAACGCGACCCAGGATACGTTCCCGATCAATGGGACCGACTACATCGAGTTCTATGTTGGCAACGCCAAACAGGCGGCGCACTATTATCAGACAGCGTTTGGTTTTAAGCTGGTGGGCTACCGTGGACCCGAAACCGGCTCGCGCGACAAGGCCAGCTATCTGGTGCAGCAGGACAAGATCCGTTTGGTACTCACCACGGCCATTCGCCCAGATCTGAGTGAAGAGGCCAAGCAGATCGCCGACCACGTGTACACTCACGGCGACGGCGTGCGCGACCTTGCATTCTGGGTGGACGATGCTCGGGACGCATATGCCAAGGCGTTAGAGCGCGGCGCCGAGTCGGTGCACGAGCCGCGCGTCATGAAAGACGACAACGGTGAGATCGTGATCGCCGCCATCAAGACCTACGGCGAGACCATTCACTCTATCGTGGAGCGACGCAACTATAACGGCCTCTTCATGCCGGGCTTCCGCAGCGTGCAGCAGCACATGCAGCCGCAGCCCGTGGGCCTCAAGTACGTTGACCACTGCGTTGGTAACGTCGAGCTTGGCAAGATGAACGTGTGGGTCGACTTCTACGCCGCGGTGATGGGCTTCCGCAACCTGCTCACCTTCGACGACGTTGATATCAGCACCGAGTACTCATCATTGATGTCGAAGGTGATGGCGAATGGAAATGATCGCATCAAGCTGCCGATCAACGAGCCGTCTGTGGGGAAGAAGAAGTCGCAGATCGACGAGTATCTGGATTTCTACAACGGACCTGGCGTGCAGCACATGGCCCTTGCCACGGACGACATCGTGAGCACTGTAAAGGCGTTGCGCGACCGCGGCGTGGAATTCCTGAGTCCACCCACCACGTACTACGACCTGCTGCAGGCGCGCGTGGGTAAAATCGATGAGCCGATCGAAGAGCTCAAGGCGCTGGGAATTCTCGTGGACCGTGATCCGGACGGATACCTGCTCCAGATCTTCACCAAGACGGTGGAAGACCGTCCGACGGTGTTCTACGAAATCATTCAGCGCAAAGGTGCAAAGAGCTTCGGCAAGGGCAACTTCAAGGCGTTGTTTGAGGCCATCGAGCGCGAGCAGGCCCTGCGCGGGAATCTGTAAATAGGGCGACCGCCGGTCGCCCCTACGGGTCCATTTCCAAATCATCGTCTTATGCCCATATACCACACCCTCGGCTCCATCCCGCGTAAGCGTCACATCGCCTTTCGCAAACCGGAAGGTGGGATCTACGCCGAGGAGTTAATGGGGCACGAAGGGTTCACCGGGACTTCTTCGCTGCTGTATCACACGTATCCGCCCACCACGGTGAAGTCGGTGCGGCGCGTCAAGGAGATGAAGTTCGAGGAAGATCCCGATGTCACACTGCGGCATCGTCACTTCCTCACGTCGCATACGAAGACCGGCGGAAGTCCAACGATGGATCGTATTCCGCTGCTCTTCAACAACGACGTCGCGATGTTGTACGTGGAGCCGGACCGCGAAGACGAGCACTTCTACCGCAACGCGCAGGCAGACGAGTTGGTGTACGTCGCCAAGGGGAGCGGCGTGCTCGAGTCCGTTTTTGGCGAGCTGCCGTTCCACGAGGGTGACTACGTGGTCATCCACCGCGGTATCATGCACAAGTATCGTTTTGATGGCGAAGGTGACAAGCCCAAGCTCCTGATCATGGAGAGCAAGGGACACATTCGCCCGCCAAAGCGGTACCGCAATGAATTTGGGCAGATGATAGAAGGAGCGCCGTATTCGGAGCGCGATATCCGCATACCCCGTAAGCTCGTCACACACGACGAGAAGGGCGACTTTCCCATTTACGTGAAGCAGTACGACGGCATCAACGAGCTGGTGCTGGATCACCACCCGTTCGACGTTGTTGGCTGGGACGGAATGTTCTATCCCTGGGCGTTCAACATCATGGACTTCGAGCCCATCGTGGGACGCGTTCACCAGCCGCCGCCGGTGCACCAGACTTTCCAGGGCGATGGCTTCGTGGTCTGCTCATTCTGCCCACGGCCGTACGACTTCCATCCTGAAGCTGTTCCGGCTCCGTACAACCACTCCAACGTGGATTCGGACGAGGTACTGTATTACGCGTCCAGTGAGTTCATGTCGCGGAGGGGAATCGAGTTCGGCTCCATCACGCACCATCCGGACGGTCTGCCGCATGGTCCGCATCCGGGCCGCGCCGAAGCGTCAATCGGCGCCAAGTCCACCGAGGAGCTCGCGGTGATGATGGACACGTTCCGTCCGCTCAAGGTGGCCAAGCAGGCGCTCGATATCGAAGATCCCAACTATCATAAGTCGTGGATCGACACGCAGCACGAGCAGGTCGCGTTCACCCCGCCGACTAGCTGAACAGCGACGAGTGCTTGATAACGTGCGTGCCAACACGCACGTTGGCACGCACGTTATCAAGCACTCATCGTTCTGCGCATACCAAAAAACAAGATGCAACCGATCTGGCGCCCATCTCCTGAGCGCGTGCGTGATGCGAACCTCACGCGCTTTGTGGCGTTCCTTCGTGAGCGCGGCGAGCTGCCGGCCGGCCGCGCCGGCGTACCGTTGGAGTATGGGATTCTGCACGAGTGGTCGGTGCTGCACCCGGAGCAGTTCTGGCGCGCAGTCGCCGACTTCGCCGGGCTGATCGCAGGCGGGCTGGACACTAGCGAGTGCGTCGGCCTGGACCGGATGGCGCCCCCCGACGCAGAGCGCGGACCAAGATGGTTTGCCGGCTCGACGCTCAACTTCGCCGAGAACCTGCTTCGGTTCCGGGACGAGCAACCTGCGCTGATCGCGTGGAATGAAGAGGGGAGACAGCAGCAGCTTTCATTCGCGGATGTCGCTCGCGAAGTTGCCCGAATCGCCAGCGCCATGCGTGGCATGGGCGTGACGGTAGGCGACCGCGTCGCCGGCTTCATGCCTAACCTCCCGGAGACGATCGTCGCGATGTTGGCGACGACGTCGATCGGCGCGGTGTGGAGTTCGTGCTCGCCTGATTTCGGCGTACAGGGCGTGCTGGACAGATTCGGCCAGATAGAGCCCAAGGTGCTCTTCTGTGCCGACGGTTACCGTTACGCCGGGAAGGAGATCGACTGTCTCGCTCGCGTGCGCGAGATATTGCGCCAGGTACCGTCGATCCGCAACGTGGTGGTTGTGCCGTACCGCGATGCGGATCTGGATGTGTCGAGTATCCCGCTGGCGGTGAGGTGGGATCACATCAATGAGCCGGAAGCGACGCTGCAGTTCGAGCAGCTTCCGTTTAATCATCCCGTGTACGTGATGTACTCGTCCGGGACCACTGGTCTCCCCAAGTGCATGGTGCACGGCGCGGGTGGCACGTTGCTACAGCACTTCAAGGAGCTGGTGCTGCACACGGACCTCACGCGTGCTGACCGGATGTTCTACTTCACCACTTGCGGTTGGATGATGTGGAACTGGATGCTCAGCTCGCTTGGCGTGGGAGCGACGGTGGTTCTTTACGACGGTGCACCGCTGCCGCCAGACACGGCGGCGCTTTGGCGCATTATCGCGCAGGAAGATGTCACCGTCTTTGGAACCAGCGCGAAGTATCTGTCGCTATCTGAGAAGGCGGGACTGGAGCCCGGTGCAATGCACGATCTGTCGGCTCTGCGTACGATCCTTTCCACTGGAAGTCCGCTGGCCGAGCACAGCTACGATTGGGTGTACGAGCACGTCAAACCGGACGTGCACCTCGCGAGCATCAGCGGTGGCACGGATATCGTCTCGTGCTTCGCGTTGGGCAATCCTACTGCGCCGGTCTACCGCGGAGAGCTACAGTGCCGCGGGCTGGGTATGGCAGTAAGCGTCTTTAACAACGATGCCGAAGCTGTTGTCGGAGTGCCAGGCGAGCTGGTCTGCACCAGACCGTTCCCGAGTATGCCAGTGTACTTCTGGAACGATCCCGCGGGCGACAAGTACAGGGCTGCGTACTTCGAGCACTTTCCGCACGTGTGGCGTCACGGTGATTGGGCGGAGCTCACCGCGCACGACGGTGTGATCATCTATGGTCGGAGCGACGCGACGCTCAATCCCGGTGGAGTTCGGATCGGGACAGCTGAGATATACCGTCAGGTGGAGCAGCTGCCCGAGGTAGTGGAGAGCGTTGCTGTGGGGCAGGAATTGAGCGACGACATCCACGGCGATGTACGAATTGTCCTGTTCGTGCGGCTCCGAGAGGGGCTCAAGCTCGATCCCGATTTGAAGGACCGCATCAAGCAGCGCATACGCGAGAACACCAGCGCGTTACACGTCCCACGCGTGATTGCACAGGTGGCTGATATTCCACGGACCATCAGCGGGAAGATCAGTGAGATCGCAGTGCGCGAGTCCATTCACGGGCGGCCGGTCACCAATACCGAAGCTCTCGCCAATCCTGCGTCGCTGGACCTGTATCGCCAGCTGGACGAACTGAAACTGTAATGTCGCGCCTGGACCTGCAGGAAGGTTCTTTGCGCCATCATGGTTGAACAGCGGCTGAACCGCTTTCTTCAACTGTTTAGACGCTGCGCCAGCCATAGCGTTAAGGAATGGATCCACTGAGCCGTGCATTGGAGAGATGTTGCGCTCTCCCCTGACGGCAAGAGAGCCTCGGCACAGGTGCCGAGGCTCTCTTGCTTCATGGGTATCAAACTTCGTTCAATGACCGTTGGTGGCCCCTACTTTGTGCTACGACTGACCGTCGCGAGGTGCTACGGCTTGGCAACTTTGTGCGTGTCCAGGTTCAGCGTGAACGTGTCGGAGCCTACCGTCATTGGAACGGTAGCTGTGCCGTTGAAGGTAACGACCACCCGTCGGCTGGTTGTTTTCGTGGTGGTATCAGTCGCGTAGCGCGTGCGAGTTACAGTGTAGTTGCGCACGATCGTACCTGAGAGCGGGTACGGGTTGATGTCACGCGGCTGCCGGAACCGAACGGCAGTGCTCGTGTCATTCGAGATAAACTGATACACCTTGCTGATCTGCCCACTGCGCACGGAGTGGATCGCGCTGGAGCCGGTGCCGCTCCACGTGTGAACGGTGTCAGGATCTCCCGCGAGTCCACTCACCGTGCGATTGTGCCGGCGTGAAGTGGTATCTGCCGCGGTATTGCCGTTACTAGTGAACGATGTGGCGCCGGTATCGGTCACGATGAAATTGATCGAAGCGGTGGTGACTTTATCGAACTTGGACTGCGCCACGCCCGCGGCGTCGAACAGGGCGTACGAGGTCGTAAACGTCTGGCCGTTCTTGTTGACCGGCGGACACCCAAACCGGCCGGTGTTCGGGTTCAGCACGCACGAGGGGCTGATCCACGCGGCCGACGCTCCCGCGAGCGGCATCTGGACCGAGGCTGATACACCTGCCCCGGGGTTGATCAGGCTGGCGCCAGGAACATTAACTGAGAACAACGCTCCGGAGCCTGTGAGGTCGGCGCTGGAGTAGAACAGATAGTCGGTCGCAATAGCCTCGCCCGCGCTCGGCGCGAGATCGGCGGTGGCCTGCGTCTCGAACGACGCTGACGGGCTCACCGAGTTTGACGAGGGTGCGGTTGAATCACTACAGGCGATCGTGCCCGCTACAGCCAGTACTGCAGCGATGCTGGGAACTACCGAACGGAATTGCATGGAGATGCTCCGCGCCAGATTGGTTGGTTCGAGGCCTGCGGTGCGCAGGCCAGGCCGATTGGGGTCGTCGGATGTAAGCGCTTGGACGTAGCGACCATATGGGACGTTAAGGGAACATTTCGCCGGGTTCCATTCTGGCCTCTCCTGCGGGTCAGCTTGACCGAATCAACCCCGCGATCCGCGTGGGATCAGCGGCTACGCGCCGCACCGCGAACACGCGCATCCACCGCGCCGATTGATATAGCTCCTGAGAGAGTCTCGGCAGGTTGATCGCTCCGCTGATGCCTCGCGCGGTGAGCCGCTCGACGGTGTTGTCGCGGCGATGCACCAGGATGTCGAGTCCCAGCATCTGGGTTTTCTCGGGGTAATCGAGCAACACTTCGCCAGGCTCGAGCCCAAGCTCAAGTGCGATCCTGTCCTCGGCTACAAGGGTGCGCTCGCGATCGCTCCCGATCCACTCGCCCAATCCGTCCGGCAGCTCGGAGGCGGGCCATTCCGCAATGCGTTTGTACAGATGCCGCTCGCGAAGTGCTAGCAGTAGCGGCGTGGGCGAGCGTTGCATTAGATGGTATAGCAGTCCTTCGTCCGTGAAGCTGAACAGCTGACTTTTGGTAAGCGCGCCGCTATTGCACGCATTCTCCACGATGCGCTTGTACATCGCCGTGGCACTGCGCACCGCGTGGTGCCAGTATACGTTGCGGTACATCTGGTACTTGGCGAACAGCAGCGACTCCAGCGCCGACAATCCCTTCTCGGCCACACCAACCGTGGCTATTCCGGTCGCCGGATCACGCAGAAGCGCCATGGAGTTTATAAGCCGGTCGGCGTCGATCTCCCCGTAAGCCACGCCGCACAGGTGCGCGTCACGCTTGAGATACTCGATCCTATCGAGGTCCAGGGAACCGGAGATGAGCCCCTGGAGCGGTGATGTGGAGCGCCCGCGGATAAGGGCAATGATGCGGTCCGGTGCATCATCGCCGAAATGCAGTCGCAATATCTCAGCGATTGGCCCCGTGGTGATGAGACCATGCGCCACTTCCTCGTGGTGGGTCGCTCCGATCTCCTCCAGTGCGTGCGAGAAGGGATAGTGGCCCACGTCGTGAAGCAGCGCCGCGATCGATGCGATGGTGCATTCGTCATCTGCCACGTCCTGCAACTCGCCGCGCTCACGAATGAGCGCTACGGCAATTCTGCACAGATGATACGCGCCGAGTGCGTGCTCGAAGCGCGTGTGCGTCGCACCTGGGTAGACTAGATACGCCAGCCCCAACTGTCGCACATACCGCAAGCGCTGGAAAACTGGTGTGTCCACCAGCTCCAGCGCGACAGCATCCAGGCGGATGTTGTTCCATATAGGATCGCGGATGATTTCCATGAGGGAACTTTATCGAAGGCGCACGTAATGTTGTTCGTAGGGTCGACCGGCGGTCGACCAACGGTATACGAGGTGGAACGGGATCACGAACTGCCGAAGCAACCACGAATCGCAACAATGGAATTTAGGTTGCATCCGGAGAGGGCGACCGCCGGTCGCCCCTACGAAGGAATTCGTCGGTTAGCCCTTCGGGCCCGCTGCCTTAATCGCTTCCGACTCGTTGCCGAACTTCTCGAAGTTGGTGCGGAACATCTGGGCGAGCTTTTTCGCCTGTGCGTCGTATTCTGACGCATTGGGCCAGGTGTTGCGGGGGCTGAGCACCTCGTCAGGTACACCCGGTACGTTCTGCGGCACGTGTAGGCCGAAGACGGGGTCGGTGGTGGTCTGCGCGGCGTCGAGCTCGCCGGCGAGCGCGGCGCGAACCATCGCGCGCGTGTAGCTCAGCTTCATGCGCTTGCCCACTCCGTACGGGCCGCCGCTCCAGCCGGTGTTTACGAGCCAGACTTTGGATTCGTGCTGGTTGAGCAGGTCGCCGAGCATGTGCGCGTACTTGGTAGCCGGCCACACGAGGAATACAGCGCCGAATGCAGCGCTGAACGTCGCCTGCGGCTCGGTCACGCCGCGTTCAGTGCCGGCGAGCTTCGCGGTGTACCCGGAGAGGAAGTAGTACATCGCCTGCTCGGGTGTCAGTCGCGCAATCGGTGGGAGCACGCCGAATGCGTCCGCCGTAAGCAGGACGACGTTCTGGGGGTGCCCACCGCGGCCACTCGGAACATGGTTGGGGATGTAGCTGAGTGGGTATGACGCGCGCGTGTTCTCGGTGATGGACTGGTCGTCGAACTTGATGCGCTTGTCCTCGTCCAGTACAACATTCTCGAGGATGGTGCCGAACATCTGTGTGGTGCGGTAGATGTCGGGCTCGGTGTCGGGCGACAGGTTGATGACTTTGGCGTAGCAGCCGCCCTCAAAGTTGAACACGCCGTCGGCGGACCAGCCGTGTTCATCGTCGCCAATGAGATCGCGCTCGGGATCGGCCGAGAGCGTTGTTTTGCCCGTGCCCGACAGGCCGAAGAAGAGCGCGGTGTCGTTGGCCTTGCCGATGTTAGCAGAGCAGTGCATGGAGAGAACACCCTGCTTTGGGAGCAGGTAATTCATCACCGTGAACATCGCCTTTTTAAGTTCACCAGCGTAGCGCGTTCCGCCAATCAGGATCATCCGGCGCGCGAGATGGAGAACGACGAACGTGCTGGTGCGCGTTCCGTGCTTGGCTGGATCGGCCTGCATCTCAGGCGCGTGGAGCACCGTGAAGTTGGGGACGAAGCTGTTCAGCTGCTGCCGATCCGGACGGCGAAACATGTTTCGCACGAAGGCCATCTGCCACGCGTTGGGCGATACGTAGCGTACTGATAGCTGGTAGTTGGGATCGGCGCCGCAGTGCAGATCCTGGACGAATAGCTCTGGCTGTTGCGCGAGGTACGCCTGCACGTCCGCGAGGAGAGTGTTGAAATGCGCCTCGTCCATCGGCCGGTTGACCTTGCCCCAATCGACGTCGTTTTCCGAAGATGGCTCCTTCACCAGGAACTTGTCGTTGGGCGAGCGCCCCGTGTGTGGCGACGTGACGACCGCATACGGGCCCATGTCCGCGAACTGACCCTCAGTGCGACGTGCAGCGGCGTCATACAGCTCCGGCGAGACCTGGTTGTAATGAACCTTGCCGCTGGGCGTGATGCCCTGTTCCTTCAGTGAGTCAACGGACATGTATGTCCTCGTGATTGGGTAAGAGTGTGTTCAGTGTGTTCAGTGTGTTCAGTGCGTTCATCGTATGTTCAAAGTCCCAGCTCAGCCTGGGGCCGCTGCTCGCGCTGTTGTGCATCCACCACCGCCACGGCCGCCATGTTCACGATGTCCTGAACGTCGGCGCCCTGCTCGAGTACATGCACCGGGCGGTCCATCCCGACGAGAATGGGGCCGATCGCTGTCGCGCCGCCCAGCTTATTGAGCAATTTGTATGCGATGTTGCCGGCACTGAGATCGGGAAAGATCAGCACGTTTGCTGGCTCCTTCAGCGTACTGAACGGGTAGATTTTGCTGAGGATTGTCTCGTCCACGGCCGTGTCAGCCTGCATCTCTCCGTCGACGGCCAGCTCGGGGTACCGCTCGCGCAGAATCGCCACAGCGTCGGCCACCTTGCGTGCGGCTGGATGCCGTACGGAGCCGAAGTTGGAGAACGACAGCATCGCGATGCGCGGCTCGATGCCGAAGTTACGCACCACTCGACCCGCCGCGGATGCGATCTTTGCCAGCTGTTCGGCCGTTGGATCGATGTTCACCGTGGTGTCGGCGCAGAAGATGACCTGCTTCTCGAAAACCAGCATGTACATGCCACTGACGAGACCAGCCTTGGGATGCGCGCCAATTACTTCGAGCGCGGGGCGCAACGTTTCTGGATAGTGCATGTTGACGCCTGCGAGCAGCGCGTCGGCGTCTTCGCACCCGACCATGCACATGCCGAAATAGTTGGCGTTGTACAGTTGCTGATGCGCTTCGCCCAGGCTCAACCCTTTTCGCTGGCGCCGGTCCCATAGATAACGGGCATACTTATCGCGCTCGGTCGACGTCGCCGGGTCTTCCACGGTGATGTCGGTCATCGGAATGCCATGTCTGCGGGCGATGTCGTGGATGTCGTGCGAATTACCGATGAGGACCGGCTCGCATATTCCATCGTCCACCAGTTGCTGCGCCGCGCGAATGATCTTGGGCTCGTAGCCTTCGGTGAAGACGACGCGCTTGGGATCGCGCTGAGCACGCGTGATGATGCCGCGCACGATTCCGCGTGCGCGACCAAGTCGCCCCTCCAGCTCGTCGCGGTACTGGTCGAGATCGATGAACTCCTTGGTCGCGCCGCTCGCGACGGCGGCCCACGCCACGGCCGGTGCTACCCAGAGCAGCACTCGCGGATCGAACGGGAAGGGGATCAGGTAGTCCGGCCCGAACGTCACCGACTTGAGTCCGTACAGCCGGGTGACGCTCTCCGGAACATCTTCCTTGGCGAGGTGGGCCAAGGCGCGTGTCGCGGCCATCTTCATCACCTCGTTCACCTCGGTCGCGCGAACGTCCAGCGCACCGCGAAAGATGAAAGGGAAGCCGAGGACGTTGTTGACCTGGTTGGAATAGTCGCTGCGCCCGGTCGCGATGATGGCATCTGAGCGCACTGCGCGAACCTCGTCGGGCAGAATCTCAGGCACCGGGTTGGCGAGCGCGAAGACGATCGGGCGCGGCGCCATCCCGGCGATCATCTCACCGGTTACCGCCCGCGCCACAGACAGGCCGACGAAGACGTCCGCGTCGACCAGTGCATCTTTGAGTGAACGCGCGGTGGTTCCGTTAGCGAAGCGGGCCTTGTACGGATCCATCTCGCCTTCGCGACCCACGTAAACCACTCCCTGCCTGTCGCACATGAAGATGTTCTCGCGCAGGACGCCGAGCCGTACGTAGTGTTCCGCCGTGGAAATCGCCGCTGCACCCGCGCCGGAGAAGACGACGCGCACTTCGGAGATCGGTTTGTCCACGATCTCGAGCGCGTTGAGGAGAGCCGCGCCGGAAATGATTGCGGTACCGTGCTGGTCGTCGTGGAAGACGGGGATCTTCATCGTCTTCCGGAGCTGCTCTTCTATATAAAAGCAGTCGGGGGCGCGAATGTCTTCCAGATTGATTCCGCCCACCGTTGGCTCGAGCAGCTGACAGAAGCGAATCATGTCGTCGGGATCTTCGGAGCCAACCTCCAGATCGAAGACATCGATGTCAGCGAATTGTTTGAAGAGATTGCCCTTGCCCTCCATCACCGGCTTGCCCGCGAGCGCGCCAATGTTGCCCAATCCGAGGACCGCCGTCCCATTGGTGACGACCGCGACCAGGTTGCCCTTTGCGGTGTACTTCCAGGCGTCTTCCGGGTTTTTCTCGATCTCCAGACATGGCTCGGCCACACCCGGCGAATATGCGAGTGCCAGGTCGCGCTGGTTGTTGAGCGGCTTGGTGGGGACCACAGCGATCTTGCCTGGCCGGCCTGAGCTATGATAGTCTAGAGCAGCTTGTCGTTTCATCTTGAGCCTTGTAAGATCGCACTGTTCGGGGCTCCGGCGCCACCCTCTGCCCGTTGCAACGCCGCGCCAACGCAGCGGCAACGCTGTAGCGGAAGGGGGCGTACTTCAGGTAAGATTATCCAAGTAATGCTTGCTTCCATGCGCCGCGAACGGCGTCGGCACTCCTGGGTGTGGCGGATCGCAACGGCGATCGCGCTATTGGCCCAGTGCTGGGTGGCCGCTGCCTCACTGGCGGACGCCCGGGGCCTTGGCGCGTCCGCTCACGTCGAGGCCGACGGAACGAGCAAGCACTTCGCGCATGATGAAGCCAGCTGCGCCGCCTGCATTCTCCTCGCACTGCATGCACCCGCGCCGGCCCAGCGCCCGGTAGATCTTCCGCAGTCGGGCGGGTCGCGAGCGAGTGTCGTTGCGCCACCTTCCGCACCGCCGGCTGCCGGCGAGCGCCCCTCCAACCCGTCTCGCGCACCTCCCTCGGACCGCTGACCCACTCGGAGTGCGCTTCGTGAGCGCACTCGCATCGTTCTGGTCTTCATACTCTCCGATCGAGGTTTCATGCATAGCCCCATACGGTTGTGCGTGCTGGTGTTCTTTGCCAGCACGGCATCCGCACAACAACCCGCTACTCAAGCTTACACTCAAGCGGATACTCTAGTTCTCACGCGTGCACGCGCCGTTCAGCTAGCCCTGACACGCAATCCACAGCTCGAAGTTGCGCGGGAGCAGACGGCAGAGTTCCGCGCGCTAAAGGTTCAGGCGGTCGCGATCCCAGATCCGGCGGTCACCGCTGGTCTGGATCAGCAGAGCGGTTTCTTTCGTAACCTCCCAGGCGGCCAGAGAAACATCGGCGCAGTGCTGGCGGTCCCGTTCCCGGACAAGATCCGCCTGCGTGGCCGCGTTGCATCGGCCGACGTGACCAATTCAAGCGCGGCGTATCACGCTCTTCGCTACACCATCGCGGCGCAGACCGCCGTGATGTACGATTCGCTCCTGCTCGCCACTCGCCAGCGCGCGGATATCTCCCAAAGCCGGCAGCTATCCCAGCAGTTCCTGCAGCGAACGCAGGCGCGCTTCGATGCCGGAACCGCACCGCGGCTTGACGTCATCAAGGCGCAAGTGGACGTGGCTCAGGCCGAGAACCAGTTGATAGCGAACGAGCGCGACATCGCGGCCGCGCAGGGCGGGTTGAACCGTCTGGTCGGACGCACGGTCGGCGCGCCCATCGTGGCGGGGGACAGTCTGGGCATACCGCCGCCGCTGCCGCGCTTCGAAGTTGTGACCGCACTGGCGGTCGCCTCGCGCTCGGAGTTGGCCGGGCTCAAGGCCGAGCGAGAAGGCGCGAAGGCCGCAACATCGCTCGCGCACGAGTTCTGGCTCCCGGACATCACGCTGGGTGTGAACCGCGACGTGACTCCGGGGGCCCCTCCGTCAGCATTCTCGACGGGACTCGCGTTCCCGGTGCCGTTTCTCTTCTGGCAGCATACGAGGGGCGAGATCGCGCAGGCACAGCACAGGGAGCGAGAGTTGGCCGCATCTTATCGCGACCTCTACGCTCAGATCGGCCAGGACGTGCGTAATGCGTACGCGACGGCGAACACCACCCTGCGACAGGCCATTTTCATTCGCGACGTGCTTCTGCCATCCGCCCGAGAAGCGTTTCGCGCCGCCTCTGCGAGCTATGCCATCGGCGGTTCGTCAGCATTCGAGGTTATCGACGCGCGGCGTACGCTTCTGGACGCGGAGAGCCAGTACTCCCTCGCGCTCGCCGCGGCAAACACGGCACAATCCGACCTAGAGCGCGCGGTCGGCGCTCCCATCGACACAACCGCAGACACAACCGCACCCGGACAGACTCATGCGCAATAGCTCAGCCCTCGCGATGGTTGTAGTCGGCGCACTTGCCGGTGCCGCCCTCGCCTGCTCGGGTTCGGCGTCCAGCGACGCTCCCGCGGCGGCCTCGGTACCAAACAAGGCCGCTGGCTTCACGCTCACGCCGGCGCAGCAGGCGCGCGTGCAAGTGATTGCCGTAACGCAATCCACTTTCCGTCCCACCGTGGACGCGACCGGTACTGTTGCCTTCAATGGTGACAAGTCGACCCAGGTGATTGCGCCTGTATCCGGGCCCGTCACGCGCCTGTTGGTGGAACCGGGCCGCTACGTCACGCGCGGAACACCGCTCGCGACTGTAACGTCACCCGATTTTGCTACGGCGGTCGCGACGTATCGTAAAGCGCAGAATGCGACGCAGAACATGCAGAGAATCGCAAAGCAGGATGTGCAGCTGTTCCAGACCGACGCGATCGCGCGCCGTGATGTGGATCAGGCGCAGGCTGATGCAGTCGCGGCCGTCGCCGATGAGCAGGCGGCGCTGGAGCAGATTCGCGCCCTCGGCATCGATCCCTCGGTACTCTCGCAAATCCGCAGCAATCCGACGCTGCAGAACATTCCCGCTGTCATTCGAGCGCCCATATCGGGAACCCTGGTGCAGCGACTCATCAATCCGGGACAGTTGCTTCAGGCAGGTACCACGCCCGCTTTCACAATTGCAGACCTCTCCACCGTTTGGGTGATGGCAAACGTCTTCGAGGCAGACCTCGGCGGTGTCCACAACGGGGAATCCGCGGTCGTTACCACTGATGCCTCGCCGACGCCTTTTCCCGCAACGGTGGACTACGTGTCGGCGTACGTCGACTCCGCGACGCGCGCCACTTCAGTACGGATTGTGGTGCAGAATCGCGGAGATCTGCTCAAGCGGGATATGTACGTACGCGTCGCAATCAATAGTGATCGTGACCGCACCGGGATTCTGGTCCCAGCAGCTTCGGTGCTCCGGGATGAGGAGAACCTGCCGTTCGTGTTCGTCGCCGCTGCTCCGATGTCAACCGCCACCGCAGGGCAACCCGCTGCCGGATACCTCCGCCGGCACGTGACGCTCGGCGCGCACATGGGCGATCGATATGAGGTGAAGGCCGGCCTGAGCGCGGGTGATCGCGTTGTGGCCGACGGAGCGCTCTTCCTCCAGTTCGCGGAGAGCCAGTGACGCCCATCGATCCGCGGCGAGAGCGCGAAACTCCTGATAACGCAGCACCGGAAGTGATAGCAAAGCCGTCCGGCGTCCATCGCATCGGAGCGGTCGCACTCGCGCAGCCGCTCCTGACTGGAATACTTGCCGCAACGCTTGTTGGAGTGGGTGTGTGGTCGTTCCTGCGCCTCCCAGTCGATGCATACCCGGATCTCTCGCCACCGGTGGTCGAGATCGTCTCGCAGTGGCCGGGCCACGCGGCCGAGGAGGTAGAGCGGCTCATCACCGTTCCGACCGAGACCGGAATGAGCGGAACGCCGTACCTCAAGGTCGCGCGATCTGTATCGCTGTACGGTCTGTCGGACGTGAAGCTCACGTTCAACGACGGTACTGACAACTACTTCGCGCGCCAGCAGGTATTCGAGCGCCTGGCCGATCTGTCTCTTCCGCCGGGAGTAACTCCGTCGGTCGCGGCGCTGTCATCGCCGTCCGGGCTGGTGTACAGGTACGTGTTACAAAGCCCGGACCGTTCGGCGATGGAGCTCAAGAATATTCAGGATTGGGTTCTCCAGAAGGCGTACAAGGCGGTTCCGGGTGTCGCCGACATGTCGTCGCTCGGCGGTCAGACGATGCAATATCAGGTGTTGGTCGATCCCACCAAGCTGGCCGGCGCACATCTCAGCATCGCGGCGGTTGCAGCGGCGATGGACGCGAACAATGGCAATGCGGGAGGCGGATTCTATCCCGAAGGCGGGCAGTTCTATTATGTCCGCGGCATTGGCCGGCTCACAAGTCTGGAGGACATCGGCAACGTAGTTCTGTCGGTGAACAACGGCACGCCAGTGCTGGTGAAGGACATTGGCCAAGTAGTGATTGGCGCGGCGCCGCGACTGGGTCAGTTCGGCTTCAACAAGCAGAACGACGCGGTGGAAGGGATCATCCTGATGCGCACCGGCGAACAGGCTCAGACCGTTCTCAAAGCCGTTGAAGCCAAGACCGCCGAGCTCAACCGCTCTGTGCTTCCGAAGGATGTGAAGATCCTCCCGTTTTACGATCGCAGCGATCTCATTCGTCTGACGACGCGCACGGTCGAGGACAATCTCCTCCGCGGCATCGTACTTGTTGTTGTGATTCTGATCTTCTTCCTGTACGACGTTCGCTCGGGACTGATAGTCGCGGTTTCGATTCCGCTGTCGTTGCTGTTCGCCTTCATATGTCTGGACCTCAAGCACATTCCGGCGAACCTGCTATCGATCGGCGCTATCGACTTCGGTATTCTGGTGGACGGCGCCGTGGTGATGGTGGAGAACATCCATCGCAGATTGGCCGAGCGACATGGAACGGAGTACAATCTGCGTCGCGTGATTAGCGAGGCCGCAGCCGAGGTAGATCGCCCCATCGTGTATGCAGTGGCGGTGATTATCGCCAGCTTCCTCCCGATCTACGTTCTGTCGGGTCCGTCTGGGCGCCTGTTCAAACCGATGGCGGACACCACGATCTTTGCGCTGATCGGATCGCTCATAGTCACACTGACCGTGCTGCCGGTGCTGTGCGTGTGGGTGCTGCGCAAGGGCGTTAAGGAGCGTCGCAACCGCATCTTCGAGGCGGTGCTCGGCTGGTATCAGTCAGGGCTGAATTGGAGTTTGAGGCATACGCGCGGAGTCATTGCCGCATGCGGCGTTGTGGCGGTGATATCGGTGTTGATTTTTGCCCACATAGGCGGCGAGTTCATGCCCAAGCTGGATGAGGGGGCGCTGTGGGTCCGTGCAACGATGCCGTACACAATCTCTTTCGAGGAGTCGGCCAAGATCGTGCCGCAGGTGCGTGCGATTCTCAGCTCCTTCCCTGAGGTCACGACTGTCGCGTCAGAACACGGTCGCCCCGATGACGGCACCAACCCAACCGGCTTCTTCAATGCCGAATTCTACGTTGGCCTCAAGCCGTACAACGAGTGGAATGGACGGTACGGAAGCAAGCCGGAGCTGATCGCCGCCATCGATAAGAAGCTGTCGTCGTTTCCCGGGATAACCTTTAACTACACGCAGCCCGCTGAAGACGCGGTGGACGAGGCGGAAACTGGGTTGAAGAGCTCGCTGGACGTAAAGATCTTCGGTCCCGATCTGGCCGTGCTGGAGGAGCGCGGCAAACAAATCAGGCGCGTGCTCAACGGAGTGCGCGGCGTGGATCACGTCATTCTGGTTCAGGAGCTTGGCCAGCCGGCACTTACCGTTGACGTGCAGCGCGACAAGATCGCGCGCTATGGGTTGAGTGTGGCCGACGTGAACGGAATCATCGAAGCGGCGGTCGGTGGATCGGCCGCAACGCAGGTGGTGCAGGGCGAGCGTCTATTCGATCTTGTAGTACGGCTACAGCCGCAGTTCAGGCGGACGGCGGAGGAGATTGGCAACGTTCTCATCGCCACGCCGGGCGGTGGTCAGATCCCGTTGCGGGAGGTCGCCAATCTTAAAATTACCAATGGCGCCTCGTTCATCTACCGTCAGGACAACTCGCGCTACATAGGCGTGCAGTACGCGGTGGAAGGGCGCGATCTTGCGAGCGCCGTAAATGAAGGACGGAGCGCAGTGGCATCGCAGGTGAAGCTGCCGCCTGGCTACAACGTGGTGTGGGGTGGCGAGTTCCAGGAGTACACTGCATCCCGGCGACAGCTGCAGGTCGTACTCCCGATCACGATCGCGCTCATCTTCATTCTGTTGTTCGCACTTTACCACAACTTCAAGTTCCCGTTCATAACAGTGGTCGGTGTGCTACTGTCGGCGCCACTCGGTGGTCTCGTCGCGCTGTGGTGGTCGGGAACGCCGTTCTCCGTGTCGTCGGGGATCGGATTCCTCGCGTTGTTCGGAGTGTCGGTACAGACGGCGGTGGTTTACATCTCATACGCCAACGAGCTGCGACTCGGCGGGCTTGGAATTCACGAGGCGACGCGGGAAGCGGCGCTACTCCGGCTCCGGCCAATCATGATGACGGCACTCGTGGCCGCGCTCGGGTTGTTGCCGGCTGCGTTCTCCACGGGCGTCGGCTCCGATTCACAACGGCCGTTCGCGCTCGTGATCGTGGGCGGTCTCTTCTCGCGACTGCTGATCAGCGTGTTTCTGATGCCGGTGTTGTACGTCGCCGCGGCGCGCGAGGGCGATCACCTGGAGGTGTAGGAAGCGGTACGCCGGTGGACGTAAATGCGGGTGGATCGTCGATCTTCCTTACGGGCGATCCACCCGCGCCACTGGCGACACGTTGCCGGTCCTGCTCACCGCGTAAACGCGTACATCCAGCGGCGCGGGAGCAGCGCGTCCGGCGAGAAGGTGAACATGTTCACTCCCTGGTATCACGTTGGTCACCCAACCCGAATCGGATCGCTCCTGCACCACCCACAGCCACGTGGGCACCGCCGGGTCAGCGGGTGCCATGTCGATCACCAGATCGCCTGACGTGCCGTCACGTCGTGCGAGCACCGCGGGTCTCTGCGGGGTCAGGTCGTGCAGCCACGGGGAAGCGGGGACGATCGCTGGCGCCTGATACAGGTCGCGCAGGAGACGCTCGTCCAGACTGTCGGGATTCTGCTGGAATACCTTCATGCTGAAGAAGACGTTACCGGTCGCGCCGGCCTGCGCACGCGTTAACCGGATCTGGTCCAGGATTTCCGCTGTGCCGCGGCCGTGCGGGGCGGTGTCGCGCGCGAGATCGGCGTACATCCCAGGCCAGATATTGCGCCCGCGCGTGTTCTGTGCAACCCACCAGCTCAGCAGCACGGGATAGCTCTGCGCCTTCTTGGCGATCGGCCAGTACAGCTGCGGCGTGAGATAGTCTACCCAACCCGACTGCAACCACTTTCGCGCATCCGCGTACAGCCTGCTGTACGAATCGAAGCCGACGATCTGGGGCGGGTTGCCAGTTTTCCAGATGCCGAAAGGGCTGACGCCGAACTTCACCCACGGCTTGGTCTCATGCACTTCCCGGCCCATGCGCACCACGAAGGTGTCGACATTGCTGCGACGCCAGTCCGGGCGCGTCATCGTGCCGCCGCTTCGCTGGTATGCAGCCCACGTACTCGCGTCGGGGAAATCAGCCGGTCGGCCGGCCGCGTCGTTCTCCGGATACGGGTAGAAGTAGTCGTCGATGTGCACGCCGTCCACGTCGTAGCGCCGCACCACGTCCACCACCGCGCGGATCGAGCGCGATACCACCGCTGAGTCGCCGGGATCAAGCCAGAGCGATCTGCCATACGAGCGCACCAGGTCCGGGCGCGCCTGACTCACGTGCGACGGAGATGTGCTACCGGGGCTTCCGGGCTGCAACGCGCGGTACGGATTGAACCACGCGTGCAGCTCCAGCCCACGCGCGTGTGCTTCGCGCACGACGAAGGCGAGCGGATCGTAGAACGGCTCCGGCGCGCGTCCCATCTCACCGGTGAGGTAGGGCGACCACGGCTCGTACGCCGAGCTGTACAGCGCATCCGCTTGAGGGCGCACCTGAAACACCACCGCATTCATCCGCAGCGCGACAGCCTTGTCGAGAATTGCGATCAACTCCGCCTGCTGCTCCCACGTGCTCAACCCCGGCCGCGACGGCCAGTCGATGTTGCCGACGGTCGCGATCCAGACACCGCGAAACTCACGCGTGATGGGCGGCGGCGCAGTGTCCTGGATTGTCGCGAACGCGGCTGCCGCACGATTCTGCGCAACTGCGACCGTCGGCAGCAACAGTGTCGCTGCGAAAGTCGCGCGTGTGACAATGCGTGTAGCGCGTGTAATTGCGTGCGTAACGGGGCGCGCTAGCGCGACGGGGGCACTGATCATTCCAACTCCAAGCTTGTTATGTGAGACGGGTGCGCCATGCGCACCGGATCATTCGTCGGCGTAGCTGCGGAGTAGCGCGAGCATACGTCTGTCGGTCGCTTCAGCGTCGTCCAGCTTCGGCGTTTCCAGCACCTTGGGCACCGTTGCAAGACGATCATCGGTCATAATGCGGCGGAATGGCGATTCCCCCAGCGCACCGTCGGCGATGAGCTCGTGCCGGTCCTTGTGCGAGCCCATGGGGTGCTTCGAATCATTGAGGTGCATCACGCCGAGGCAATTGAGCCCTATTGTATCGTCAAAATGCTGCATCACGCCATCGTAGTCGGCCACCAGATCATAGCCCGCAGCATACACGTGGCAAGTATCCAGGCACACACCAATGCGCGTGCGCTGTTCGGCTGGGACGCGGTCAATAATTTCGCGCAGCTCTTCAAAAGTCGCGCCCAGCGCTGTTCCGCTCCCGGCGGTCGTCTCCAGCAATAGCCTAACGGTCCCCGGAACGCGCTCCAGCGCTTCCGCTATCGCGTCGGCATTGCGACCGACGCCGCTCTCGCGCTCGTCCATGTAGTTGCCCGGATGCGACACCAGAAAGTGAATTCCGAGCGCGTCGCAGCGCCGCAGTTCGGCCATGAACGACTCGAGCGACTTGGCGCGCAGATCCTCCTTGGGCGAGGCGAGATTGATGAGGTAGCTGTCATGCGAACTAACCGCGGAGACACCCGATATCTCCATCGCTGCGATGAACGCCGTGATCTCTACCTCTTCACACTCGCGTTCGCGCCACTGGTTTGCCTGCTTCGTAAAGAGCTGCATCGTGGTGCCGCCGATCGCGTTGGCGCGGGGCGGGGCATTGTGGGTGCCACCGGCGGAGGAAACATGAGCGCCCAGAAGATGAGTAGTCACATCTTGGGCCATCAGTGCCCGCCCTTGAGCCACGTCGTGGGATCCACCGCCGGACCGCCGTGTCTGATCTCAAAATGGAGATGTGGCGGAAGATCCGGATCGGACATTCCCACCGTGCCGACAACCTCGCCCTTGCTCACGTGCGCACCCTTGGCAACACTCATCGTGCTCAGCGAGCCGTACACGGAGTAGTCGCCGGCACCGTGCTCGATTATGACCGTCTGTCCGTACGTTCCGAGCGGTGCAGAGAGCACCACATCACCGGCAGCTACGGCGTGCACGGCCGTGCCAGGGGCCGCGGCGATGCCGATCCCATTCCAGCGAGTTGTGGTGTTGTTCGGATTTATCACGCGGCCAAAGTTGTACACGATATTTCCATCCACCGGCCAGGCGAGCGTTCCATAATCAGAGGTGCGGATGGAGCTTGCTCCGCGCGCCACGGCGCTCGATCGGGTACTCGCGCGGAGGCGCTCCGATTCGATGGAGGCGATGATGTTATTCAGCCGACCCTCGCTCTTACGAATCTGCGCCAGGCGCTGCTGCGTCTTTTTCGTGTCAGCCTGCACGCGAACGAGGCTCTGCTGCTGCTGCCGCTGGAGTTGCAACAGGTGCGCCTCTTCCTGCTCCTTCTGCGATCTGTTGTCGCGAACGTCACCCTGCAGGTTTACCAGCTGTCGCTGTTTCCCGCGAATGTTCGTCCGGAGCTCCTCCACACGCGATAGAAGCGCCCGATCGCGAACCGCTATTTCGTGCAGATACTTGTATCGCGCTACCAGCTCGCCGAAGGAGTCGGCCGAGAGCATTGCTTCGGCCGCGAATAGGGGGCCGCGCTTGTAGATCTCAATCAGACGGTGCCGCAGTATGGCACGCTTGGTGACGGCCTCGTCCTGCGCACGGACGAGGTTGCCGGTGGTCTGCTTGACCTCGTCGTTGATGTACCCAAGCTGATCGTCTAGCGAACTGACTGCCTTCTGCGTGACCTGGTGCTGACGGTTGATGTTCTGCAGCTCGTCGGTAATGGAGTGCGCGCTGGACTGGAGCTTGTTCATGCGCTCCTGCAGCGCGTCGCGCTCCTTGCGCATGCGCGCGAGCTCCTCGCGGTTGTCGCGTAACCGCTCCTCTGTCGCAGTAGTCTGCGCGCCGGCGGCAGGTGGCATGGCGAGCACGGCCGCCAGCACCGCGGCCACCGAGATCACGCGGTACTTCACACGACAGGTGACGCGACAGTTCACACTACAATTCACAGGTTGCGCAGGTGCCGCCCCACGGCGAACGCGCTCCCGAGCAGGCCGATCAGAGCGCCTCCCACCACCCCCAGCGATGCCAGCTGCGGGTCGAAGAAGCTTGTCCGGATGAAGGAGTGGCTGATCGCCGTGTTCGTTCCCCACGTCAACGCCAGCGCCAGCAGACCGCCGAGCACGCCCTGAAGAAAACCCTCCAGCAAAAAGGGCATGCGGATGAAACCGTTGGTCGCACCCACCAGCCGCATGATGGAAATCTCCTTCGCCCTGGCGAGCACCATGATGCGGATCGTCGCGCCGATGATGATGACCGCGACAGCCGCGAAGGCCAGCCCAAGTCCGGTACCAACCAGCGTCGCGATGGTGCGCAGCCGGTACAGCTTGGCTACCCAGTCCTCGCCATAGCGCACGTCGTCGATGAAGTCGTACGACTTGATGCGGTTGGCAACGGCCAGCACCGTGGTGGGATCGCGGAAGCCCGGCTTCAGCCTCACATCGAGCGATGCCGGCAGAACTCCCGGTTCGAAGACGTCACTGAACTCACCCAGCTCGCGCCGCGCGCGCACCAGCGCGTCGTCCTGTGATACGTACGTGACGCTAAGCACTTCGGGAAAGGCGTGAATGTCGCCCATCGCCGCGCTGGAAGCTTCCACCGGTGTTCCGTCCGCGACGAAGCCGCGAATCTCAACTCGATCCTCAACAGCCTGCAGTGCCTGCCGGATGTTGATCGCGACGAGCCCGAACAGTCCAAATGCAAAGAGCGAGAAGGCAATGGTGATCACGCCCAAGGTGCTGAGTAGCGGCGCTCGGCGAAATGCGGCGAGCGCCTCACGCAACGCCATCATAGGTCGTCGAACTCCACCATGTGGTGACCGCTCAGGGGCAGATCGGCCTCTCGGCCGGACTCCTGCGTCGGCGCTGAATTTGGCCCTGAGTCGGGTGCTGGTTTGGGCGTCGGCGATTCAGCACTGTCGAACACGATGCGGCCGTGGTTCAGCTCGATGGTCCGGTACTCGGTACGTCGGATGAGATCCAGATCGTGGGTGGCCATGACCACCGCGGTACCGGCGGCGTTGATGTCGCGCAGAAGCTGGAAGACACCGCGTGTCGCGCGTTCGTCCAGATTCCCCGTAGGTTCGTCGGCGATCACGATGAAGGGATCGTTCACGAGAGCGCGCGCGATGGCGACGCGTTGCTGCTCACCACCGGAGAGCTCGCGTGGATACGCGGTGCCCTTGGCCGCGAGTCCTACCTGCGTAAGCGCGCGCGATACTTTGGATCTGATCGTGTCGCGTGGCGCGCCGGTTACCTCCAGCGCGAACGCAACGTTTGCCTCGGCGGTACGATCCTCCAGCAGGCGGAAGTCCTGAAACACGATTCCGAGGTGTCGCCGCATTTTGGATATGTCGCGACGGCGTGCCTCTCGGGCACTCACGCCACTCACCCACACATCACCGGCCGTGGGCCGCTCATCCATGTACATCATCTTCAGGATGGTCGACTTGCCCGCGCCGCTCGGCCCAGTGAGGAATACGAACTCGCTCTTGTGCAGCTGAAATGACACATGATTCAGTGCAACACCGCCGCGACTGTATTCCTTTGCAACGTTCAAAAACCTTACTAAGCTCACCGCAATGCCTGTTCGAAATCTGCTATGATGTCGCCCACGTCCTCGATTCCGATACTGAACCGGAGAAAGCCGTCCGGAATGCCAATCAGCGCCCGGTCTTCCGGTGTCAGATGGGTGTGCGAGGTGTAGCGCGGCTCGCTGACCAGAGTATCCACGCCGCCGAGACTCGGCGCATGAGTGACGAGCTGGAGGTTGCGAAGGAAACGATCCGCGGCCGGACCGCCGCCCGCTACCTCCACCGACATCATCCCACCGTATCCGTCCAGACACTCCTCCGCGATCGCATGGTCCGGGTGCGAGGGAAGGCCAGGGTAGTGGACCGCGGCGAATTCGGGACGAGCCTCGGACCACTGGGCCAGCGCGAGCGCATTCTCATTCTGGCGACGCACGCGCACGTCCAGCGTCTT
>JBPCQO010000266.1:0-2953 GCA_050998035.1 Gemmatimonadaceae bacterium
GCGGTGACGAGCAGCTGATCGCCTGCGCTGTGGCCCAGGCTGTCGTTGACACCCTTGAAGTTGTCCAGATCGAGAAACATCACCACCACGCTATCGCGGCGGCGCGCGCGTTGCAACGCGATCTCCACTCTCTGCTTGAAGAGCGTACGATTTGCGAGATTGGTAAGCGGGTCGTGCGACGCCTGGTGCGTGAGCCGATCTTCCAGCGACTTGCGCGCGCTGATATCCTGTATCATCGCGATGATGCCGGTCTTATCGCCGTCTGCTGACCCGGCCGCACGCGACATGGTGAGTGCCGCCCACACGGGGTTGCCGTCGCTACGGATGTAGCGCTGCTCCACCGTTAGTTCTGGGACGGCGCCGGTGGCGATCGCACTTACTGTGGCGGCGAGCCCATCCGCATCTTCTGGTGGGACAAACTGATAGAAGCGCTGATCGTGCAAACCGCTCGCAGAGTAGCCCAGGAACTGCGCCAAGGCGGGGTTCGTTTCCACCATTCTGGCATCCGCGTCAAGCAGCGCAATTCCGACTGCTGCGTGGTCGAATACTGCGCGAAATCGCGCCTCGCTAGCGCGGAGGGCGCTCTGGGTGCGCTCGTGCTCGGTGACGTCGCGGAAGCTCCACACGCGTCCAACGATTTCATTGCCGATGCGGTGCGGAACGGAGTAGCGCTCGAACACGCGGCCGTCCAGGAACTCGAGCCTGTCCATGCTGTGGTGCGTGGGCTCGGCGTACAGCGCGTGAATGCCGCTGACGAAGCCATCTGGGTCGCGTAGCTGCCGCATGGCCCATTCTATTGCGGCGTAGTCGTCCTGAGCCTCCAGTATGCGCTCCGGCATGCCCCACATCTCGGCGAACTTGCGGTTGAAGCGGGTGATCCTTCCCTGCGCGTCGGCAACCATTATCCCGTCGACAGTCGAGTCCAGGGCCGACTCGAGCATCGAAAACGCCTGACTCAGCCGATCGTTCGGGGCGCCGGACGCGCCAGCCGGATGCACGCCGTCTATCATCGGTAGTCTACCGATGGACTGCACGGCTTGGAATAACCGATCCGCGGCCAACGGCCGAGCGGAATAGATGGATATAGTGAGCGGAGGCGTGACTGTGCCAGAAGCCGATGGGGCATGTATGGATTATCGGCATGCTAACCTCACATCCCTCAGCGATAGAGCCGATATTCCCGCGTTTCTGGGGGCCCAATCCAAATTGGCGGGGCAAAGCAAACGAGCACCAAGTGACCGTACTGGTCACTTGGTGCTCGCATTGTTACCGATCAAACTACTTGCCGGCGCGCTCGGGGCTTAGAGCCTGAGTACGCCAGCCAGTGGAAGCTTACTTCACGCCGAACAGACCGGCGATGGTTGTGACGGTCTTCGTGTCGAGAGGCTCATCGAACGCTTCCGCTGCGCGTGCAGCGGTTACCCCGGGCAGAGTCGTGAGATCTGTTCCCGCCTGGGTGGTGTTGGATTCCGCGGGATAATCCGTAGCCGGGCTCCCAGCGCCGTACACGACACCTGCATAGTCAGCCTGTGACATGCTGTTCCCACCCTTCGTCGTGCTGAAGCCGGAATCGACTGGCGTGGTGGTGATGTAGGAAGTCTGGCCGCGGAGGCGACGGATCTTGGCCGCGTGGCGCGCTTCTACTGAATGGATGCGCAGGGCGACCGTGAGATAGTACTTGTCAGCCGGTGAAATGAGATTGCCAGCCTGTCCCTTGTACGCGCGGACGCCGGTATCCTCGAAGAGCTGCGCGAGGTTCAGGAAGACCGTCTTGTCGGTAAAGACGTTCTGGAACGGTCCGTTGTTAGCGCCGCTGCCGCCGGTGAAGTCGTGCGTCACGTTCGCCGGTGCATTGGCGCCGAGCGCACCCTTGAGTAACGCGACGTGCGCGGCCTCATGCTTCTGGATCTGCCCAATCGCGGCCGCTTCGGCAGCGGTGAACGGAGTTGTGAACTTCGCGGCGACGCCCTGAGTGTAGAAATCCGACTCAAGGTACTCCAGCTTGAGTGCGAGCTGCAGCGCGCCGAGTCCGGCCGCGTCTGGAGGAGTGCTCTGCGCATACGCCGTCGTAGCGATTGCTGCAAGGCCGAACGGCATTCCGGCGAGCACGAGCGCTGCAGTGCTGGCCGCGCTTCCCTTGAGCACGCTACGGCGTGACCAGACGCGCTCGGTAATGCTCTTGTCGCCGACGATATCTAAAATATCTGTGGTCTTCATGAGCTGAGCCCCACGAGGGTAGGTAAGTTGGAGGTGCTGATCTTCGTGGTAATGTAGACGCCTGCCATGCTGAGCACCGTGGTCGGGCTGAACGCGCGGTCCAGACCGGTCGTGTCGTCGACAACGGTGTTGTCGGCGAACGCTATACCCGTGCTGCCCGCGATCACATCGCGGATGGCCGCTGCGTGGCGTCCCTCTACGGAGACAATCTTACCGGCAAGTCCGAGATAGAGCGGGCTACTAATGATCTGGCCCGCGCCATTGTAGGCAGCGACGCCCAGATCCTCGAAGGTCTTGGCTGCGCCGAGTACTGAGTCGCGGCTGGTGAAATTGATCGCGGTGAAGTTCACGGACAGGTTAGCAATCTTTTTGGCGCCGAGAGCGGCCGCGAGGAAATCGCGGTGGATGACCTCGTGATCGCGAATGGCCGTGAGGAGAGTGGTTTCGCCCGAGGGCATCCCGGTATACGGAGTGGCGATAACCTGGGTGTAGAAGGCAGCCTCAAGCTGTTCGAGCGCGTATGCGTAGTTCAGAACGCCGAAGTCGTCCTTGAAGTCCAGGGTTACACCGGCATTAGCTCCGCCGCCGATGGGTACGCCTGTGCTGTACTGATCACTACAAGCCGCAAGCAGGGCAGGGAGTGCAAGCCCGGCGCCTCCCAGTGCGGCCATGCGGAGAAAATCGCGACGACCAGTCGATCGGGTAAGCCCGTCGAGTGTGCCGGCGCCGGAGTCGC